>DATCAX010000765.1:0-3139 GCA_036512375.1 Candidatus Angelobacter sp.
CACCAGGCTTTGTTGTATTGCGCCGGCGTGATCTGGCCGGAGAAAACTTCCCAGCGCCATTTGTCGATGAGCAATCCAAATGGCAAAAAAGCAATTTTGTCCATGGCCTGCCTGAGCAGGTAGCCGATGTCGGCGCTCTCTGGCGGCACCGTATCAAGCAGCCCAACTTCTTTCAAATATTCCGGCGTGACGGAAAGCGCGATGGTATCGCCCACAGCCTCGTGAAAACCGTCATTCGCGCTGTCTTCAAACAGCGGTGGCTGGTCTTTATAAGCGCGCTGATAAAAGTTGTGCCCCAGCTCGTGATGGATGGTGACAAAGTCTTCGTCCTTCACCTCAATGCACATCTTCAGCCGCAAGTCGTCTTTTGAATCGACGTCCCACGCACTGGCGTGGCAGATCACGTCACGGTCCTGCGGCTTCAGAAACAGTGACCGTTCCCAGAAAGTCTGCGGCAACGGAGCAAAGCCCAGTGACTTAAAGAAATTCTCCCCATAGTGGACCATCCCCAGCTCGTTCACTTTGTGGTCTTTCAAAAGTTGAGTCAGGTCGTAGCCCTGTCCGCCATTGGCCGGCGCCACCAGCGGATAAACATTGCCCCACTCCTGCGCCCACATGTTCCCCAGCAAATGCGCGGGAATCATGCCGTCCGGGCGCTCCGCTGCCTTGCCGTATTTTTTGATCAGCTGTTTGCGGACGTACGTATGCAGCGACACATAAAACGGTTCCACCTGTCGCCACAGCCGCTCCACTTCCGCGCTGAACTCGTCGGGCGACATGTCATAGTTGCTCCGCCACATCGCGCCCGTATCTTTAAACCCCAGTTCGCCCGCGCCCTTGTTGGAGAGCTGCACAAAGCGCGCATACTTGTCTTTCATCGGGACGGATATCTTGTGCCAGCCCACCCAGGCATCCAGCAGCTCATCCGGATTCGTGCTGCTGGCCATGATGCGGCTGAGATCATTCAGCGACAAACATTTCTGCTTCGCGTCCGATCCCGCGCCGGCCGGCTTTTCAGCAGCCGCTGGGGTAGCTGATGACGGCGCGCTTGCCGAAGCCGCGTCCGTCGCTGCTGCCGCTTTGCAGTACTTGCCTTTGCCATACATGCCGTCCAGTTTGCTGGCCAGTTCGGTCAGCTCTTTGCGCTCGGCATCATTATTAGGTGCTGGCGCGATCAGCGACAGTTTCAGCAGCAGGAACTTCCTCGCCAAATCCGGCGGCAGCTTCAGTCCATCAAAGCGACGGGCGTCCAGCGCCAGCTGTGTCACCACCGCTGTCAACTTCTCATTCGCCTGTGCCGACATCGTCTCCGTATCGTCGGTAATAAAATTCTCCTGCACCCAGCTGGCCCTGCTTGCGCGTACGCCCAGGTCCAGCAACTGTTCTTCCGCCTTCTTCATGAAAGCCTGCGCTTCCGCCACCGTGGCAGCGCCTTTGGCATGCGTTGCGCTGGATGAAGCCTGGCCGGATGAAGCCTGGCTGGATGACTTCGACGCGGCCTTCTTCGGCGCTGTTTGCGCCAGTGCCGTACAGGCTGCCAACAGTATGACAATTGCCAATCGCAGGACCGGCGCTTTGCATATACGGTTTGAAAACATTGCTCCTCCGGTGGGTCAATGAAACTGTTTAGCGTAGCCGTTTTGCTCAGCTCGATGCAAATCGGGAGGCGATTCAGGCGTAACGATTCGACAGGAACGCTCACTACACAGCAAGAACAAGGACCAGTTTCCGTGGCAATGGTTTGGCTCAAGCTTCCGGCGAGCCAACGTGAAAAATTGAGCAATGAGAAAAGACTTATGAAAAGCAGATGGATGGTTACCTACTTCCTGGCTTGTGTGGTATTGCTGGCAGTTGCGCTGGGCATGATGCAGGTTGTCTTTGCGGCGCCCGCACAACCCCAGTTGGCTCCCGTGATCAACCCGCGCAAGGCCAAGGTGATCCCCGGGCAATACATTGTTGTTTTCAAAGCAGACAACGCCCAGATCGCCTCTAAATCAGGCACTGCCCGCCAGCAGCTGCTGGCCGCGCAGGAAACCGTTAAAAGGCTAGGTGGCACCGTCAAATTCACATACACGTCGGCGGTGATCGGGTTCAGCGCCAAGTTGCCACCCCAGGCGCTGGAAGCTGTTCGCGCCCTGCCGGGCGTTGCTTATATTGAAGCTGACCAGGTTGTAACGCTCAACACCATCCAGCCTCCCAACCCGTCCACACCCCCGCCGCTGGGTCTGGACCGTATCGATCGCCGGCTTCTGCCGCTGAACAACACTTATACCTACAGTGAAACCGGCAACGGCGTGAATGTGTATGTCATCGATAGCGGAATCTGGATTCAGCATACTGATTTCGGTGGGCGTGCTTCCGGGGTATTCACCGCGATCAACGATGGCAACGGAACCAGCGATTGCAACGGCCATGGCACGCACGTGGCCGGGGTCATCGGCGGGACGATCAACGGCGTGGCCAAGAATGTCAAGCTTTATGCGGTGCGGGTCACCGATTGCAATGGCGGCGGAGCGCTGGGAGACACCATCGCCGGCGTGGATTGGGTGACGACGAATGCAATCCCACCTGCGGTCGCCAACATGAGCCTCGGCACACCTTCATCCCCAACGCTCGATACGGCCGTAAAGAATTCCATCGCGGCGGGTATCACTTACGTCGTGGCAGCAGGGAACCAAAATGACGACGCATGCTTCTACTCGCCGGCGGAAGTGCCGGCGGCCATCACCGTAGGAGGCACCAACCCCATTGACGACTCACGCGACCCTAATTCCAATTTCGGCACCTGCGTCGACTTGTTCGCTCCGGGCATGAACATCGAAGCGGCGTATCCTGACGGCCTTGCGGCGCATCCGGGTTGTCTTATAGTTGTGAACACGCTGGGATCCCGGACAGAGAGTTGCTCCGGCACGTCTGAGGCATCGCCTCATGTTGCGGGCGTGGCGGCCCGTTATCTTGAGACTCATCCGGCGGCAACTCCGCCGGCCGTGTGGGCTGCAATCCACGCCGCAGACGACATCTTTGGCGTGACTCCAATGTGGGCGGGAGTCGGTTTTCCCGGCACAGGCTCGCCCAATGAGTTGCTGCACTACGGGTCGCTGAACGACGGACTCAATGACGGTGATCCGCATTTAACCAC
>DATCAX010000766.1:0-4111 GCA_036512375.1 Candidatus Angelobacter sp.
TCTTGCAAAATCGGCTTCCACGCCAACCACAAAATTGTCCCACTGGAAGTTGTAGCCCGTCTGCCCACCGAACGTATAGCGCTTGGGATCCACATCCTGATTGCTGGCGCTGGCGATTGCTGTCGTACTTGTTGCTGCAAAGTAGCCGGTCGGGCTGAAGATCGGCATGGTATCTAGCCGAGCACGTCCGAAGTTGGTGCCAGCATTTGCCCCGACGTAGAATCCTTTAAAGTCCGCTTGAGCCTGAGCCGAGCCGGAAGCAAATAACGCAAGGACAAACACACAGGTTCCCGCTAGAAATCTGTTCAAAACACACCTCATCCTGTCAATAGAATTTAATTTTTGTGGGGGTTCGCGTGAGTTTTATAACACACTTCTCACGCATTTTCCCACACAATGGTAGTGCCACTTCAGGTTGATTCGTTACTAAGCTGCATAAAAAAGCCGCCCAGACAGGGCGGCTTAATAAACACTAAGTTTTCTATTTGAAGAATCCTTCGGCCTGTGCCAGACGTTTATTGACTTCGTCCCAGTTCACCACATTCCACCAGGCTTTCAAGTAATCGGGGCGCTTGTTCTGGTATTTCAGGTAGTAGGCATGTTCCCAGACGTCATTGCCCAGCACCGGAAATTCCCCGTTAGAGATGGGATTGTCCTGGTTGGGAGTTGAGGTGATTTTGAATTCGCCAGTCTTGGTGCGCACCAGCCAGGCCCAGCCGCTGCCGAACTGATTCACGCCAGCGGCCTCAAACTTCTCCTTAAAGGCGTCAAAGCTGCCGAAGGTTTTGGTGATGGCATCGGCCACGGCGCCTGAGGGGTTGCCGCCTTTCGATGCGCCCATGATCTGCCAGAACATGGTGTGGTTCACGTGTCCACCGCCGTTATTGCGTATCACGCCGCGAACATCTTCCGGCAGCGCACTCAGGTTACGGATCAACTCCTCAGCGCTTTTGTTCCCCAGTTCAGGATGTTTCTCGATTGCACCGTTCAGCTTGGTTACATAAGCCGCATGGTGCTTGTCATGGTGCAGGTGCATGGTTTGCTCGTCAATGTGCGGTTCCAGTGCGTTGTACGCGTATGGCAGCGCCGGGACCTCATGTGCCGTTACTGTTCCTTGTGCCATTTCAACCACCTTTCATTTATAAGTACCGGACTCATAATCTTTGGATGACCTTGACCTTGCCCGCGATGCTGCTTTGTTGACCGCTAGAAGGCCTTGAACGCCAATTCCAGCAGAGTCTTCTGCTCCATCTCATGTGCTGTGTGCGAACCCGTGGATGGGCTCGATGAAGGCGAACGCTTTACCGAGCGGAACGGCGTGCCGTGAACCAGACGCTCCAATTGCGGCGCCAGGAAGTTGAGTGCGCCCATATTCGCAGGCTCTTCCTGCACCCACAGAAATTCGCGTGCATTCGTGTGCTGCGCGAAGGCCGCTTCTAATTCCGCTTCAGGCAGCGGAAAAAGCTGTTCCAGGAAAATGATGGCCGTCTTTGTATCATTGCGTTTTTTACGTTCACGGCGCAGTTCATGGCCGATCTTGCCTGTGCACACAATGACCCGCTCGGCATTGATGATTTCGCGGTCCTGGATCACGTTCTGGAATGTTCCGTCGGTAAGTTCGCTCAGAGGACTGGCCGCATCTGGGTGCCGCAGCATGCCTTTGGGCGTAAAGACTATGAGCGGCTTCCGCCAGTTGCGCAACGCCTGCCGCCGAAGCAGATGGAAATATTGTGCTGCCGTGGAGGGCTGTGCCACCTGGATATTATCTTTGGCCGCGAGTTGCAGATAGCGTTCAATGCGACCGCTGGAATGCTCCGGCCCCTGGCCTTCGTAGCCGTGCGGCAGCAACATCACCACGCCTGATAGCAGCCCCCACTTGTCTTCACCGGCCACAATGAACTGGTCGATGATCACCTGCGCGCCGTTGGCAAAGTCGCCGAATTGCGCTTCCCACAAAGTCAGGCCGTCAGGATAGTCGCGGCTGAAACCGTATTCAAAACCCAGCACCGCAGCTTCTGAGAGGATTGAGTTATACGCTTCAAACCATGCCTGGCCCGGCCTGATATGGCAAAGGGGTACGTATTCCTTCTCGTTTTCCGTATCGATCAGGCATGAATGGCGGTGGTTAAAAGTACCGCGGCGGGCATCTTGTCCGGAGAGCCGAACTGGAACGCCTTCCACCAGCAGAGACGCAAAAGCCAGCGCCTCCGCCATGCCGTAATCGAGAGGCAGTTTGCCTGTGCCCATCTTCTCGCGCTGCTCAAGGAGTTTCTTGACCTTGGCATGAATGGCAAAACTATCCGGGTATGTTGTGAGCTTCTCCGTAAACTCTTGCAACTTGGCGGCATCAACCGCCGTCGGCACTTCGTATTCCGCCTTGTAGCGTCCGCCGAGATATTTGTTCCAGTAGGCAGGCAGCTTGCGCAGCACCGGAGATTTCTCCATCTTTGCGGCATTATCGTAGGCCGCGTCCACCTTGGCGCGAAAACTCTTGGCCATCTCCGTGGTGTCAATCTTGTTGTGCTCCGCATAAATCTCAAACAGCGGACGATGAGCGTTGATCTTCTTGTAAAGCAGCGGCTGCGTGATGGTGGGATCGTCAACCTCACTGTGACCGTGGCGGCGATAGCCGATGAGATCAATCACAACATCGCTGCCGAACTGGTAGCGATACTCTGTCGCCATACGTGCAACGCGCAGCACCGCTTCCGGATCTTCCGCGTTCACGTGAAAAATGGGAATCGGCTGGCGCTTGGCCAGATCGGAAGAGAAACGTGACGTATGCAGTTCGCGCGGGTTGGTGGTGAAGCCGATCAGATTATTTACGATCACCTGAATCGCTCCTCCCACGGAATATCCCTTGAGTCCAGCGAAGTTCAGCGTCTCCGCGAAGATGCCCTGGCCGGCAAAAGCGGCGTCGCCATGCATGATGATGGGAAGAATTTCTTTCACGCCGTTTTCGCCAACGTGCTTTTGCTTGGCGAGCGTGCGCCCCAGGGCCACCGGATCGACAGCCTCAAGATGGCTGGGATTGGAAACCAGGTGCGTGCGTAAGACTTTGCCTTTGCGAGTGCGGAATTCGCCGGTTGCACCCTGATGATATTTCACGTCACCGCCGCCCAGCACGCTGCGCGGATCAACATCTTCAAACCCGGCAAAGACATTTTCCGGAGGAATACCCACTACCAGGTTCATCACCGTGAGGCGTCCACGGTGGCTCATGGCCATTACGGTAGTGGTCGCGCCAAGTTCGGCGCCGGTCTCCAGGATCACATCCAGGAGCGGGATCTGAGCAGTGGCGCCCTCGCCGGAATACCGCTTGGTGCCCAGGTAACGGGTCTGCAGGATCTGTTCGAAGAGATCAGCCTGCAGCAGGCGCTCGGCCAGCCAGCGCCGGTCCACTTGTGGCGATCCGGGATTTTCCATACGGTTCTGCACCCACTCGCGGCGATCGCGCTGCGGCAGATGCATGAACTCTGCGCCAATGGTTCCGCAATAAATCTGCCGGGCCTCTTCCATGCCCTCACCCTGAATGCGGACATCGGGAAAACCGCCGCCAATCGTCCCGCCCAATGGGTTCAGATCGGCGTCCATGTATCCCCAGCGGCGGAAGGTATCAAAAACCTGCTCGCGCTCAAGGGAAATTTCGCTCGTCGATATTTGTGCGCTTTTGCTGCTCATCTCGTGTGTGATCCAGACTGATAAGGGAACTGCTCCAGCGGGAGTTCCTGAGGATTCCTAACCCTTGAGGATAACACTTTGCGCGGAGGAAATTTAAGGGCAGGCTCGTTTCCCAGACAACGAACGTTCCTAAAAAGGCGCGTTTCGCTGGGCATCGGAAGAACCGTAGGTTTTCACCTTCGCAATGCGGCCAGTAACAAGCCTACGGTGAGCGTGACGACGCCAGCACCAAATGTCGCTAATCCCGCCAGGGCGAGGAGAAAAGGCCCTAAATGCTGAGGACCGCACGGGCCAAAGCCTCCGGCGGCAATCAAACCAAGAAATATGGCGGCGAACCCGCCAACAATGCACCACAACCCGATTCGAAGCATTTTGCTCACCACAGGCCCATGATCTCGAGGCTCTAGAGGAAGTACAACAAAAATAACGA
>DATCAX010000767.1:0-7749 GCA_036512375.1 Candidatus Angelobacter sp.
CAGCAGTTTGCCGGGGAATTTCTCATGAATGGCATCCGCAAATCGCCGTGCCTCTTCGACGTTCGGCTCTGACGTTTCGCACCAGATCATGTCCGCGTAAGGCGCGTAGATCAAGCCGCGGGCAATGGCCGCATCAATACCGCCCTTGAAACCCAGATAGCCTTCCGGCGTGCGCTCGCCCGTCAGAAATTCTACGTCGCGCAGATCGCTGTCTGAAGTAAGCAGCTTGGCGCCATTGGCGTCCGTACGGGCAATGAGAATCGTCGGTA
The DNA here is from genome assembly GCA_036512375.1 of Candidatus Angelobacter sp. Taxonomy (GTDB): domain Bacteria; phylum Acidobacteriota; class Terriglobia; order Terriglobales; family Acidobacteriaceae; genus Angelobacter. The sequence continues at coordinate 270 of DATCAX010000767.1, forward strand.
CACCTTGAATATCGGCCGCCAGCCGCGCTGCTACCAGTTTCTGCACGAACTCCTGGGCGGGAACAAGAACCTTGCCACCCATGTGTCCGCATTTCTTCGCAGAGGCCAGCTGGTCTTCAAAATGGACCGCTGCTGCGCCCGCCTCGATCATCGACTTCATGAGTTCGAAAGCGTTCAGGCTGCCACCGAAACCGGCTTCAGCGTCAGCGACGATCGGCGCAAACCAATAGGTTCCGTTCTTGCCTTCAGCGTGATGCATCTGGTCCGCGCGGAGGAAAGCATTGTTAATTTCCTTTACCACGTTGGGAACGCTGTTGCAGGGATACAGGCTCTGGTCAGGGTACATTTGTCCTGCAAGATTGGCGTCGCCCGCGACCTGCCATCCGCTCAGATATACAGCCTTCAGGCCAGCCAGCACCTGCTGTACTGCTTGGTTACCGGTCATCGCGCCCAGAGCTTTCACATAAGATTCCGTATGGAGCATGTCCCAGAGGCGTAGCGAGCCCAGGCAGGCCAGCGTGTACTCAATCTGCACGGTTCCACGCAGCCGGATTACGTCTTTTGCCGAGTAAGGCCGCTCAATGCCGGTCCAGCGGGGATCCTGTATCCATCTTTCCTGTAAGCGTTGCTCTGGGGTCTGTCGCACGATGAAGCCTCCGTTTAAATGTCTGGGTAAGATTGCCGAAAAAATCGATTTCTTTGACCGCCCCCATTAGATGCGTGCGCAGCTCGGGTTGCAAACAAACTCGTCCGATTCGGACGAGCTGGACAAAAGGGGATTAGACCGCCCCGTGTGGGTAGGTTTCGCCACTGAGCACGACCCGCCAGACCGAACGCGTTTTTCTTGTGGCTTCCGGTCGTCTAACGCTATGATTGCACCACCGTGGCCACCGCTTCGCGCAACTTGAAGAAGACCCCTGAGATCCCAGATCAGCTTCTGCAAAAGCTGAAGTACAACCTGGTGATGCGCCAGGTTTCCAGCGGAATTGCGGTCCTGGAGGAGCATGCGCACCTGTTCAGCGGGGTGGGGCCGGAGCATCGCAATGGCGCCAAACTCGTAGGCTGCCTGGCGCAGTGGGTCGACATCGGCTATGGCGAGCCGGACCTGATTGAACAGTTGCTGGCGCGTTTTCCCAAAGAGAAGCGTGGACGTCTCTCAGTAAATGACTATCTTCAACTCAGGATGGCGGAAGGGCTGCTCGCACTCCTTCGCGACAATCCTGATGAGGCCCTGCGGCAGTTTGACCTGGTACTTTCTCTGCAGGAGGAAATCGAAGACAAAGAGGTGGTGGCCATCGCGCATTTCTGGAACGCCCGCTGCCATCGCAAGAAGGGCGAGTACGACGAGGCGTTGAAGCGCGCAGGTGTTGGGCGCGAACTGGCGCAAGTACTGGGGTTCCCGAACATGGCCGCGGTCATGCGCGTTCTGGAGAGCTGGCTGCTCTTTCAGAAAGGGCAGTATCGCGATGCGGCGCGAATCCTGGACCAGGCGGAAGCAGCACTGCGCAATAGCGATGATCACATCACACTGGGCAATATTTACTCCGCCCACGGCCGCATGGTGCGCCGGCAGGGACATTATCAGGAAGCGTTGAAATTCTTTTCCCGCGCGATTGAGCATTTCCAGAAAAGAAATCCTCATCACCGGAACCTGGCACGGACTCTTACCAACATCGCGTACGTGCAGAGACTGGTGGCGGTCCAGATGGGGAAGCAGATTGACGCTGAGAGAGAACGCCGCCAGGGCGTTAAGACCGCTGCGGCGCGCGGCCAAAAACAAACGCAATTGCGGCAGCATGAGGAGCTTCGCAGCAGCGCTTTTGTCAATCTGGATCTGGCGGAAAAAATTTATCACCACCACAACCATCATCATGGAATTGGCAGCGTGTTGGAAAACCGCGGGCTCCTTTACCTTGATGTTGGCGACCTGGATAATGCCAACGCCCAGGCTGAGCAGGCCTTTGAACTGGGCAAGCAAGTAAATGATTCAATCCTGATGGCCCGCGCCCGGCTTTTGCAATGTGAAGTGGAAAACGGAAAGCTCGAAGAAGAGATTGAGGGCAGCACGCACACCTGGGAACACGCGCAGGCGGCCCGCGACTACGCTCGCGAAGCCGTAGAAGCCGCCAAGCACACGCAAAACCATCGCCTGCTGGCGCGAGCTTACATATGGCGCGGCCTCACTGCATGCCATCCGGCTATTCATGACACGGAGGACGCAAAGCGTTGCTGCGAACTTGCCAGTTCATTCCTAAAGGCGGTCGACTATGACGATCTCTGGGAAGAACTCCAACTGCTGAAGCAGAAGGTCATGCCCAAAGGCAGTATCGATCCACTTTTGCGCGCGTGGTCGCAGGGAATCACCGGCGAGGAAACGTTCCAGGAATTGACCGAGCAGTTTGCCGAAATTGTGATTCCCAAAGTCTGGGAAAAAGAAGACAGGAAAGTCGCGCGCGTAGCCAAGCGGCTCTCTGTCTCACCCAAGAAGGTACGCCGGATTCTGGCCCGGGCAGGGAAGCGAAAAAAGTAGACGCAGGCCCATGCTTCTCTATTCAGAAGATCAAGTCCGCAATGTGCTCAACATAGATGATGTGGTGCGCGCCATCAGGGAGGCATTTGCCCGCGGCTTTGCCACCGTCCACATGCCGGCCCGAACAATGTTGAAAATGGATGACGCCGTTTTGCTGGTCATGCCCTGTTATGACAGTGCCTTGCATGTGGCTGGAGTCAAACTGGTCAGCGTGAGCGCTAAAGCGCGCGTTCAGGCGGTTTACGAACTGCTTGATCCCCAGACAGGTATCGCCCTGGCGCGCATGGAGGCGAACTATCTGACTGACCTGCGAACCGCTGCGACGTCCGCGGTAGCAACTGACCTGCTCGCACGCAAAGATGTGGAGACTCTTGGCATCTTTGGCAGTGGAAGGCAGGCAGCGTCGCACTTTGCTGTACTTTCGCGTGTTCGGAATTTCAAGCGATTTCTGGTGTGCGGATCGGGCCGCTCTGATATGACGACCTTCTGCGCCAACATGAAAAAAGAATTTGATCTCAACATTGAGCGGACCGATGCTGAGACGATTGCTCGAGAATCGGATGTGATCTGCACCTGCACTTCATCGCCCGCGCCCTTATTCGACGGCAATTGGCTGCGGCCCGGCACTCACTTGAACCTGGTGGGAGCGTTTCAGCCCGATACGCGCGAGGTTGATGACATCACAATAAAACGCTCTTACGTAGTAGTGGATGCTTATGATGGCGCGCTGCAGGAAGCCGGAGACTTGTTGATTCCCGTCAAGAATGGAACCATTGATTTATCACATATGGGTGCGGATTTGCACGAAATTGCGTCCGGGAAGAAACCAGGCCGTGCAAGCGACGCTGCGATTACAGTGTTTAAGAGCGTAGGCTGTGCCCTGGAAGACCTGGTTACGGCGCAACTGATTTATCAGCATAGCAACGCAAAGTAGCAGTCATCAATCATCAGAAATGACGAAGAAAACTTACGATTTTGCCATTATCGGCGCGGGTGTTTTCGGAGCGTGGACAGCGCACTTTCTGCGCCAGAGTGGCGCGTCCATTGCGCTGCTGGATGCCTACGGGCCAGCCAATAGCCGTGCCAGTTCCGGCGGAGAAACTCGTGTCATTCGCATGGGCTACGGACCGGACGAGCTTTACACGCGTTGGGCCATGCGATCATTGCCGCTCTGGAGCGAGTTTGCTGCGCGCAGCGGCCAGGAGATTTTCCGGCAGACCGGCGTCCTCTGGCTGAGCACTCACGAAGACGCTTACTTGAAAAGCTTATGCAACGTCCTGGGGCAGGCTGGTGTCGAACGCAAAGAACTCAAAGCGGAAGAGATCGCGCGGCACTGGCCGCAACTTCACTTCCACGATGTGACCTGGGGCGTGCTCGAGCCGGCGAGCGGGCTCCTGCTGGCCCGCAATGCGGTGCAATCGCTGGTGAGAGAACTGGTAGAGGAAGGCGTCGATTACATTCCGTTTGCTGCAAACGCACCTACGGGCAGCGGCAGGTTGACGGCAATACAGAGCAGCGGTGGCGAATCCATTTCAGCAGGCACATTCGTTTTCTGCTGCGGTCCGTGGTCGCCAAAAATATTTCCTGAATTGTTGGGGGAGCGGATATTTCCTACGCGGCAGGAGGTGTTCTTTCTGGGAGCCCCGGCAGGCAGCGAAGATTTTCGTCCGCCCAGAATGCCGGTGTGGCTGCATCGCACGCATGCAGACTTGCCTTATGCGTTGCCTGACATTGAAGAACGCGGATTCAAAATCGCATTTGACCGCCACGGAGAACGCTTCGATCCGGACACCGGCATGCGCGTAGTGGCGCAATCCTCGATTGATCATCTACGCGGATATTTGCGGCGGCACATACCATCGCTGGAACACGCGCCGGTCCTTGAGACCCGCGTATGCCAGTATGAAAATACATGGAACGGCGACTTTCTGATCGACCGGCATCCGGAACTGGAAAATGTGTGGATCGCGGGTGGAGGATCAGGACACGGCTTTAAACATGGCCCCGCTCTGGGAGAGTATCTGAGCGAGCGTATCCTGCACAATGCGCCCAGCGAACCTCGTTTTTCTCTTTCGGAAAAACGGACGGCACAGAACCGGACCGTTTACTGAAGCGGCACGCATTTAGGATCGTGGTATTGAAGCCGCGCACATAGGTTAACCCGGGCTCGCGTCGGCTTATTCGCTTCCGGCGAACCGGTTTGAGTGAATTCAACTACATTGTTATAATCAGGAACGTTCCGTACGCACAAAATCTTCAGCGATCCCACCGAAGATGCACGTATGTAACCCACCCGAAATGGCCAGGTAGCTCAGTCGGTAGAGCGCAGCCCTGAAAAGGCTGGCGTCGGCGGTTCGATTCCGTCCCTGGCCACCATAAATTTTCCAAGTTGGAGAATCTGCTGCGCTCGGGGTGAGTGATGCCGAGCGCCCGTATTGCGCGAAGCATTCGCGAGGGGCGCAGCCCCTCGAAGAAACGCCCGCAGCCCTGAAAAGGCTGGCGTCGGCGGTTCGATTCCGTCCCTGGCCACCATCTTTCCCAAAACTTATACCGGCAAGAAACCAAATGGGTTCGCGCGCACTTTTCACCTTGCTGTCCAGCATTGCGTTTTTAAGATGCCAGCGTCAACTCTGACCGCGCGAAAGTAAGTTCCACGAAGTGCTCCTGAAGATCGTTGACGAGCGGAACGGTCTTGGCGATGTAACCGCCCTCGCGGTTCCCATCACTCCCCTGATCAGCCCGCAGTATTGTGATGTGGTACACCGTTTCATGGAAGCGGTAATGCACTTTGAACGTGGACCAATTCGCCGGGAAACATGGAGACAGATGGAGCTTGTCCACTTCAAGACGCAAGCCCAGCAGCGATTCGATCACCAGCCTGTACATCCAGCCGGCTGACCCTGTATACCAGGTCCAGCCGCCGCGACCGATGTGCGGCGCGACGGCATAAATATCGGCGGCCATCACGTATGGTTCCACTTTGTAGGTTGCAATCGCTTCAGGAGAGTGCGAATGATTGACCGGATTGATCATAGTAAACAGTTCCCAGGCGCGATCGCTATTGCCCATGGCAGCAAAAGCCATCGACGCCCAAATGGCGGCGTGGGTGTACTGTCCGCCGTTTTCGCGCACGCCCGGAACATATCCTCTTATATAGCCGGGATCGAGTTCGCTCTTGTCAAAGGGCGGGGCCAGCAGCTTGATCAGGCCATGATCACGGTCCACCAGACGCTTGTCCAGGGCGTCCATGGCTTCCCGGGAGCGCTGCTCGTCGCCCGGGCCCGACAACACTGACCAGCTCTGTGCAATGGAATCGATCTGGCATTCGGGGTTGCTGGAGGAGCCCAGCGGCGAACCATCGTCAAAGTACGCACGACGATACCATTCGCCATCCCACGCGTTCTGCTCGATACTGTGGCGCAGCTGGCTCGCTTCAGATAAACACTTGCCGGCAAAGACTGAATCGCCCCGGCGCGAAGCGAGCTCGGCAAAGCGCGTCAAAACTTCATGCAGAAAAAATCCCAGCCAAACGCTTTCACCCTTGCCGTGTTCACCCACAAGGTTCATGCCGTCATTCCAGTCGCCCGATCCAATCAGGGGAAGGCCGTGTTCGCCGCGCTTGAGTCCGGCCAGAATCGACTGTACGCAGTGGTCGTATAAGGTACTTACCGTCTCTGACCGTCCGGGCAGGTCGTAATAGGAATCTTCTTCCGGATTTACCGGGCGGCCTTCGAGGAAAGCAACGGACTCGTCCAGTACTCCGACGTCGCCGATGGTGGAGACGTAGCGGCAGACGGCCAGCGGCAACCATAGGAAGTCGTCAGAGCAGTGGGTGCGCACACCGCGCCCGGAAGGAGGATGCCACCAGTGCTGCACGTCTCCCTCGCGGAACTGGCGCGACGCGCAAAGCAAAAGCTGTTTGCGAATCAGGCTGGGCTCGGCGTGCACCAGAGCCATCACATCCTGCAACTGGTCGCGGAAGCCAAAAGCGCCGCCGGACTGGTAATATCCGCTGCGGGCCCACAGGCGGCATGCCAGTGTCTGATATAGCAGCCATCCGTTCGCCATGACATTGATGGACGTATCCGGCGTATCGACATTCACCGTTCCAAGAGTATGCGTCCAGTAATGCCAGACTTCTTCAAGGGACGTGCGGGCCGCTTCCGTACCGCGAAAACGCTGCAACAGGTCCGCGGCGCCCGACAACCCCTGGCCTACACCCAGGACAAAGACGATCTCCCGCTCCTGCTCATCTAGCAGCTCAAAAGGAACACGGATAGCAGCGCAAGGATCAAGACCGGGGCCCATCTTTCCTGACAGGCGCGGCTTATACATCCCGGCGGGATTCGCGAGCGTGCCGTTCCGGCCCAGAAACTCAGTGCGATCACCCGTGATGGTCCTGTTGACCTGGTTGGCGTCAAAGAACGCGACGCGATCGGGAAATTCGGCGTTGTAAGTGTTGCGTGCCAGCAGCGCCCCGGTGCCCGGATCAACTTCAGTGATCACGTGCATGTTTGATTTTGGCAGCGTGTCACCCAAAAGCCATTCCACATATCCGGTGGCGGAAAGCTTGCGAGTGCGTCCGGAGTGATTGCTTACTTTCAAGACTGAGAACTTTACCGCAGCCCCCGGCGACACATACACCTGTAACTCTGAAGTGATGCCATCTTCTGAGTGCTCGAAGACGCTGTAGCCGAAACCGTGGCGGATAACGTAAGGGCCTGTGCCCCGGGTTGGCAGCAATGTCGGCGACCAGAAGCCGCCGTTTTCTTCATCGCGCAGAAAAAACGCCTCCCCACTGGCATCGGTCACAGGATCGTTGTGCCAGGGGGTAAGACGGAACTCGTGGGCATTTTCGCCCCACGAATATGCCGACCCGCTTTCGGAGATCACGGTCCCAAATTCTGAGTTGGCAATTACATTCACCCATGGGGCCGGAGACATCTGGCT
>DATCAX010000768.1:0-4724 GCA_036512375.1 Candidatus Angelobacter sp.
AACCCGACAGCCTCAGAGGCGTAGAAATGGCCACTACCAATCCCTGCGGCGAAGGAAAGAGTGTCTCCCAGGCGGGGTTTCCACGATTCCGCTAATCGTGGTCTGTGCCGACGAGAAAATATTGCGCGAAAAGAGCCGCACATTTTTCGTCAGCAGCGTATCCGTGAAGAGGATTGTAGTGAGAGGGCCTCTAGAGGTCCCGGCGCGAAACATGGGCGAGGCAAAGCCGGTCCCCATCTGACCGGTGAAGGCGTAGAAGGTGGTGCGATTCATGTGTGTTTCAAGGGCAAGGCCATTGGTGTGCAGTGTGGACTGAGTGCCGAAGATGTCAGTGGGAAGACTGAAGTTGATGTCGTCATCACCGAGTTTGACGGTGTAGCGCTGGTAATGCAGCTTGAGGAAGGCACCGAAGATGAGGTGTCCTTCCGAAAGACCAGCGCCGGACCATGCTTCGTAGTCTTTGCCACGGACCTCAAGTCCCGCACCCTGGGCCTGAAAGCCCGACGAGGCTCCGCCGGTTAGCCTGAAGACCTGCGCCGGAGCCCTGGGCTCGGCGCACAGCAAGAGTGCGGAAACAGCGACAATGCAAAGGATCAGGGAGCGCATACCTGCTGATCCCCAAGGTCAGTTAGCGGCTCTTCCATCTTGAAGTTTTTGAGATGAAGACGGAGAGCGGTTGGCGTCTGATTGGGTTTGCAAGCCACACTAAGCATGCGGCTGCTATGCGGGAAGACAGGGAAGCCGCTGCCTTGAGTGGCGCCGCCTTTGCCTGTGACTTCGCTGGAGAGAACGCGCCCAAACCAGGGACCGTTGTTGGTGATCAGGAAATTGAGATGGCCCTTGTCTGCGGCGAATCCGAGCGGGCGGATCACAATATCGGTCTTGTCCACCGCGTGTTTAGGCAGGATGTAGACGGTGTGCGGAAGGTCAAGCCGGATGTTCATTCCCGCGTTGGTCTTGCGATAACCGCCGATATTTGCATAGATAACAAACCAGGCGGGCAGGGCGTCCGCACGAGCTTCATAAGAGACGATGTAGGTCTGCTCGGGCCGGATCTGAAAACTCATGGCGGACAGCTTGAGCTGGATCCCCTTATCGAGCGGGCGGTATGACATTTCCCCGGTTTCTGACACCGTGAAACTCTTCGGTTCCAGGATTACGTTCAGGGGAACAACTCCCGGGTTTACCAATTCAAAGCTGCCCCGGGCTACTTTTGCGGTGTACTCGGTAATCACCGGCCGGATGGTCTGTGCGTGGGCCGCGGTGAAAGAAAAAAAACTAAACAGAATGGAAATCATCATCCTGTTTACCGCGTCAAGATTCAGTTTGCTCTGGGGAATCGACACGTTATGGTGTTGCCTGTGCGCGGAAGTGGAGGGTTCCAGTGTACGTACCGGGCGGCAACAGTGGAAAGGCGCTGAGATCAATGTTAAGCGTAACGGCAGATACCTTGGATCCAACCAGGTTGGCGGCCGTGATCGCCTGATTAAAGATCTGGACGGCGTAAGCTGGACCAAAAGGTTCGATTGCCGTGAAGGGCAAAGATGCGCCTCCATTTACTTTTGCACTGAATTGCGTATTCGCAATCGACGAACTTCCGCTTACCAGGGCAACGGGAGAATCGAAATATGCGTACAGGGCGACGGCTGTGCGGCCGGTGGCCAGAGACCAGGACGTGGTGGCATTGATCGGCGTCGCGCCGGGATTCGTTGCGCTGCCAGCGGTCAGAGGAATGGCCATGGTCAGGGCATCAAGGCTGACGGTCAGCGATTCCGCCAAGGTTGCGTTCACGGTGACGTCAGTGCCGGCCGCGGAACTAACCTGCGCGAAGGCAAAGCCGGGCGTGAGTAAAGCGAGAGCAATGACAATCGCCCTGGAAAAGCTTGATCGAACCATAAATTTCTCTCCATAGGAAGGTGGGACCTTGAAGTGGGTTTTGCTAATTGGCAGTCCGCTCGGAGGAGAGCAGGCCAGTGGGTATTGCTATCTCTTGCTTGTACCAACATCGGCATAACTGGGATGGGGAATGACAATCCTTCGCATGGCGAGGTTACGAGAGTGCCGAGATTAGCGGATTCAAACCCAATCGGATTGCAGTAGACCCGCAATAGTTTGGGGTCGCCCATGAAACACGAGCGAGCCCAGAATCGTTGACGGTGAATTCAGTTACGGCGTTTTTGCTACGTCGCCCACTCTGGCTGAGCCGGTACCGCTGAAGCTGAGCGTTGCGGAATCCGCGTCGATCTCAGTCACTGTGGCTTCGCCAATTTTGGTGCTAATGGTCTTCAAGACTTTTCCTGTGGTGGGATCTTTGATCTGACGGCCGGCATGGCTGATTTCCAGTTTGTCTCCAACTTTCAATCCAGTCTTGCTTCCCACGTTGATGATTAGCGTGTTTCCGCTAACGTCGGCAACCACGCCGGCAACTTCAACCTTGCGTGTGGGAACGTTTGCGACGGAAGCGCCCAGCTGTCCGCCTACATCTGTCACGGCCTGCGTTACGGCTTCGCCCAGCAACGTCTGGCCGAAGTTGGAGGCATGCGTGTCAAAGCCGCCCACTCCTCCGCCGCCTGAGCCCGCGCCGCCCCCAATCAAAGACGTACCAGAACGCTTGCTTTCACCTTCGCCGGTGACCGCGGCCAGGATCTCGCCGGTGTTGGTATCCACCAGGCGCGCGCTGATAGCGCATACCGCCTTCGATTCATTTTTCTTGATTCCGCCGATGCCAAAGCCGCGCGGCGCCAGTCCGGCGCCACCAAAAGACTTGCTCTTATCGTCCCGGCCAAACTTGGTGATGGAGCCCATGATGATGGCGTCAACGCCCAGGATCTGGCCGATTTTAGCGGCCGTGGCCGGGTTGGCGCGATCACTGTTGGAGAAGTTCTGTTCCGCCAGTATCCTGTCCAGGGCTTTGCGCTCAATGACGGAATACTTGCCGTCTTTTACCAGCTTTTCCACCAGCATATCCGTAATGCCCTTACCCACGTCCTGATTGGTGCCAAAAAGGGATGAAACTGAGGATTGGACGGTGCCGTAATCAAAGTCGAGCACGGCAACGCGCTTCTTGCCCGAAGTCTGGGCAGCGCCGGTAACGGCCAAAAGAACCAACGTGCAGATCAAACGCATCATTCGTGACATGGGTATGCTCCTGGAAGACATAAACTTTTTCAAGGGGGCCGCAGCCCTCAAACTTTAGCAGGAGAGCAGGCTGGCGACAACTACTTTGAATACTTATAGCGGAACAGTCCCGGGCGGAAGGTTAGTCCTGTGCCAGCCAGGCCAGGGCTTCCTGGCGGCTTTCAAAAAGCGGCAGCCGCCGCCGGGAAAAAATCTGCACACTTTCATAAATCAGGCGTTGCAGCCCGCTAATGCCGATTACGGCTGCCCGACGCACATGCGGCGCGTTGGCCGCCACCTTGGCTTGCACCACCGCGACCGACTCTTTGTCAAAGGTGGTTCCGGTCACGTCATTCAGCGTAAGCACGCTGTTGGGTGGCTCAAGTGCGATCACGCGATGGCCTTCTTCCGCCACCGCCTTCAACATTGCCACATCACAATGCGAGTAATTGATAAACAGGACGCGTTTGCCCTGGTGCTCAATAAAACGCACACGTCCGGGAGCGATCGCGTCAATGGTGCTGGTATGCAGTTCGTACGATGTTGCGCTTGCCATCGGCATATTGTGGTCCTACCCGGCGGAAGGCGAAAGGTAACGAAAGTAAGGGGACCTTAGGCGGCGGAGCAAGAAAAGGGGCCGCAAGAGAGAGATGCGGCCCTGGTTAGGAGTTGAGAAGATGTACTGGAAGAACCAGCCGGGGCGGGTTTTATTCCCTGGACATTCGATCGCCAGGCCGCGCTTAGAATGCTTTAGCTGCGAGGCTATTGCCAAAGCTTGATCACTGCTTAACGTTCGCCTTAGAATTCTCCGCTCTCCTAAGTTCCCTGTGAGGGGCTGAGACTTCAGCGCCCATCTGCGGTGACAGGCGTGGGGTTTACTCTTACCACTCTCGTACATGTCCCTCTTTTCCCCAATCCTTCATGCGCGCTTAACTCGCGGTTAACACCGCCGGCTTAAACCTGTTGTGCGCGCACAAACCCACCGTGCGCGACTTTAGAACCGGAGAAAGCTCAATGAGTCTGAAGTTATTTTCCCTGAAGGGCTGCCTGCCTCGGATGAAGCAGGGCCTGGCCACACTGATGGTCCTGCAACTACTTGCCGGCGCGCCGATATCTGCAATGGCTGAAGACGGCCGTGACAAGCGCAATAACCCGGATCGCGACACCCGGACACCGATCAAGCATGTGATTGTTATCATTGGCGAAAACCGCACCTTCGATCATGTCTTCGGCACGTTCCAGCCAGGGCACGGACAAAAAATATCCAACCTTCTTTCCCAGGGAATCATTAATCAGGACGGAACGCCGGGGCCAAATTTCTCACAGTCAGCGCAATTCAACACGACCGTGAACGGCACATACAACATCAGTCCTACGCCAAAAACTGCATACCAGGTTCTGCCTCCGGCGATGACGGACGGCGCGCCTACCGCGCCCAGTGATACGAATCCGCCGCCCTTTGCCACGCTGGCGGTAGCGGAATCGTTTGAGACAGATCTGTTTCCCACCTTCAACGGCTTTCTGATTACCGGCGCCACCGGGCTGCCGAAGAAATCGATTGATACGCGCTTTGCCAACGTCAACAACCTGCCCAGCGGCGTCTATCC
>DATCAX010000769.1:0-4987 GCA_036512375.1 Candidatus Angelobacter sp.
TGGAGAAACTGGACAAAACATTGATTGATGCCGCGGAAAATGCAGGATCGAAGATGCGGTATCAGCTGCAGGGCGTTCGCGATAAAGCCGCGCGCGCCGAGGCGCGGAAGAATACCGAAGTCCTTCGCCATGCCGATGAACTGATTACCGCGCTTTATCCCAACAAGGAATTGCAGGAGCGCGAAGTGGGCTCGGCATATTTTCTGTTGAAGTACGGCAAAAGTGTTTTAGAGCAGATTAGGGCTTCGGCCCGTACCGGATGTGGAGAACATCAGGTGATCAGGATACAGGCGGGCTGAGAGTAAGCACTGAAGGTATGCGGTCAGGCGCTGCCATCCGCAGAAGTCCATAGCAGATTCCTGCAAGTCCATTCATCAGGGCCGGCGACTCAACACTTAAAGGCACGCCGCACAACCATCCGTACTTCTTTATGCTGGCAATGACCTGGTTGGTCAGTTCGTCGACCTTTAGAGCCAACTCTTGACTGCCAGTGGCCTGGCTGGCCTGAAGCAGAAAATCCAGGTTGCCGAGATCGCCATGGCAGAGTGAGTGGTTGACGCCGAAACCGCAGCTTAATGTGGCTTGAATCGCACGCTGGAGATCCTGGCGAACGATTGGATGGTCGATATGCTTCATGGCCGCGACTCTGGACAGGCCGATGCCCGGAGCGCCATAGCACCATGCCATTGAAGGTCCAGTTTCTTTTCCGGCCGGTTCCGATCCGGGAGCATTTTCAGCCCAGTTCCCTGCCACTTGTGAGAATTCACCATGCTCGTACATGATGGCTTCCAGCGCGGTGTCTCTATAGTTTGTGTTTCCCGTGCGAGTAACCAACGCCAGCAAGGCCCACGAGATGCCCGCTGCTCCGTGGGCAAAGCCGGTGATCGGCTTCACCGTCTCGATGTTCTTGATAAACCAGCCAACACCGCCTTCCACTGGCTGAGCCCTCGCTACCAGTCGATCTCCACATTGAATAGCCGCGGCCAGAGTTTTGTCTGAAGGCGATATTTGATCAAGGACGAGCAGAGCGCCAATGCAGCCGGCGCAGCCGCCTATTACATCCAGGCTCTCGTCCTTATCAATGAGTTCTAGCAAACGCTCGACCATGTTGTTGGCGTACGAGATGAGCTCCGCATCCTGCCACAGTGCGGCAAGATGGGACAGCATATAGATGATTCCTCCCCAACCGTCGAAAGCGCCGATTGAGCGGAAGTTTTTGCCGCGGTCCTCCAAGCGCGCTCTGAGGGTGTTCAGTGCCCGGCGAGCCAGTTCCGTATATCTGTCGAAGCCGAATGTGCCCAGATACGCTAATGAAAGAATGATCCCAGACGATCCGGCGTAAAGGTCTTCGAGCAGCGCGTCCAGCGACCAGGTCTTTTTCACGTAAGCGAAATTAATCCAGGTAGCGTGATTTTCATCCTGAAGTGAAAGCTCTTCCAGCCGCTCTCCTATCCGACGCGCCTCCTCAATCAGCAATGGAGCCAGTTCGTTCCGGCTCAGATTGGAGGCCGGCCATACAGGTTTGTATGTGGACCGCGTCAGATTGTCTTCCTGGAGATCGAGGGTTGCCAGCGATGCCCTGATAAACCAGACTTGCCTGCGGCGATCCTCGTCGCTCAGGCTCTTGATGCTTTCCCGGGAAAGGGCCATTCCGGTTTTTGCAAAAAACTTTTCGATTTTCTCGCCTTCGCTGGTAAAAAGGTCGCTCGATGCAGGACAGGTGGTGAAGATAGGAACGTCACCCCCGCTCAGGTCGCGGCGCTCCGCTTTGATCAGCCGCAACAAATGAGGGTTGTGTTCCACCCCTACCCACAACCGGTCAAGCAATCGATCAAGATCAAGGGCATCGCGCAAGTAATCCGGATGCAGCGTCTGTGAGAGCAGTACTCCATAGCCGCGTGTGGCTCGGGCTACGACGCGCACTTCATCTTGGGCGAAGCTGCTGAGAGGTCCGTCATCGCATAGCAGTTCGTCGCGATGAGAGCAAAGCAGGTCGTACATTCTGGTGAAGCCGGCAACGAGCTGCCCGGCATATGCGCGGACGTCAATCTCTGCACCGTCAACGTTGGGGCGGTTGCGCGCGCCCGGCATAAGGAAGGGCTGCTTCACCGCGGCCATTTCGTCAGTGCCTTCGCCCACCCACTGCAAGATGTTGTCTGCCGCCTGGCCCGGAGCGCCACCGAGCCCACTGAGATCCATGCCAATGAAATCGTCATGAGCCCATGTTCGTCTTGGCAGCAAACCGGCCCTGAGAACAGACCGGCCTTTGGCCAAAGCCACCATGCGGATGTCAGGCTGCTTAATATCAATTTCGCGAAGCCATGGATGGAAGAGCGCTTCCAGGTCCACCAAAACGGGATGCTCGCCGCATGCCAGAAGGTTCTCAAAGTGAAAATCGGTGGCCTGCAGCACGTAAAGAATGGCCAGGTACTCACCTTGTCTTTCATAAAAGCGGCCGACTTCTTCCGTGGACCGGCAGCCTGCAGTGTTGACGAATTCCACCCAGCCATGCGTTTCCCGATTCAGCACCTTCAAAATACGGAGTTGAGGATCCGCGCCCTTCTGATTTACCCACCGAATGAAGTCCTGAGAGTGCTCGTCCACGGCGATGGATCTGGGTTTGTAAACAAGCCGAAGTCCGCTCTCAAATCGCGCGATAAGAACGGACCTGCCGCGGCGATGCGTATCTCCTGCGCCGGCCGCAGCTTCCACCAGCAGGCCACACTCCGGAGCTTTGTTTTCGGCGATGTTGAAGAGACTTACTATTTCATTCCAATCAGCAGCCAGACGCTCGAGAAACTCGGCGCTATAGCTGATCCAATTCTCAATACAAGTGGAGAGCCGGCGCGTCAGCACCGGATATTCCGAAAGAAGCTTTAACGCGATATCCCTGCGAGACAGGCGCTCTGTGAAATTGGCGAAACGTTCTTCCGGCGTCACCCCTTCCAACACTCCCTCAAGCCTGGCCACGTGTAATTCCAGCACCATGGTCTTGGCAATCATCATCAGAAGGCGCACGGGCAAGTTAGCGAACAAGGCGTTTACGGCGCGCACCATCTCAAAAGGCGCAGCAGGGTGGTCCTGTTTGATGCGCTCTACTCTTGCTTGTAACTGAAGCCGCGCAGCGCACATCAGCGGCTCCACCAAATGCAGAAACCCGGCGGCAGGAAGGTTTCCAGCCTCTCCCCAATTTTCACGATGCTCGTCCGGCGGACTTGCCGGTTCAGAATAGGCACGGGCCAGCATCTGCACCCATTGTGGCGCCGTGCCGTTGCTGTCGAATGCTTCAACGGGCGTTCCCAAGAGACGCGTGAACTCGTCTTCAGTGATGCCGTCCATGGCGAGCCGATCAGCGAAGTACGTCTCTTGATCAAAGGGCGAACTGGCTCGCCACAAGGCAAGAGTTTCTGCTGCAAGGTCAGGGTCAATTGCGATTTGGGTGCTGTTCTTAGCCTGCCGGAATTGGAAGAGGCGCTCAGTCAGCGACCATGCCCGACGCCACGCGGGACTATCAAGGATTGAGGCACTCATGTCGATATCTTTTGAGGGCACGGGAAGGTATGGCACGGCAGACATTTTACCCATTGTGGGTTCGCTAATTATCGCGAACCCACAAAAGTAAAACTGCAGTCACATTATTCGAGGTAAGCTGTGAGCTGCGGACAATGAGCAAACGAGATGTTTGCTGCGTTTAGCACCCACAGGACTTCCAGCTGTGGAAGGTAAACTCGGTGCAACCCAGTGCGGTGGTTAGTGGTATGCCAAATGCGTCCTCGTCGAAGGTGATCCCGGCCGCAACCTTTAATTCCTGGTCGGTCAACATGACTGGGCCGGCAGGATGGTCTGGCAATGTTTGCATCTGTTGTGCAGAGAGACTGCGGCGATATCTGGCGTCCTTCCAAGAGCGAACGATATCCAGGCTGGCCTCTGGTGGGGTGTTTACAAGAGTTTCCATTAAGCTCTCCTTTCAGTGTTTGCGCAGTTAAAATGTTGCGCCTGCCGGAGCGATGGGTCAAGAAGAATCCAGCTCGGCTTATGCGATGCCTGTGAATCGAGTTCCATTTTGGAACTGTTAGGCGGCGGGATTTTTACCACGGAAGCACGGAGAAGAACAACGGACGCGGGTAAGCGCGGATCAGGATGCGGGTTCTGGCGGTTAGTGGATCAGGAGTTACGCGTTCGGCACAAAGAATCGAATGGCCCAGAACGTAAGCGCGGCCACCGCGGCTGATGCCGGAATCGTGAGCACCCAGGCCCAGACAATCTGTTTGGCCACACCCCAGCGCACAGCAGAGAGGCGGGTAGTCGATCCCACGCCAACGATCGCGCCAGTAATGGTGTGCGTGGTGCTGACGGGAATACCGTGGTAAGCCAGCACGAACAGCGTGACGGCGCCCGCGCCTTCAGCGCAGAAACCGCCGACGGGACGGAGCTTTGTGATTTTCGATCCCATGGTATGGACGATGCGCCAGCCGCCCATGTACGTGCCCAGTGCGATGGCTGCGTTGGCGCCAAGGATGATGTACCACTTGTAATTTCCCCATCCGGAAGCGAACTGTGCGGGCGTGAGATAGCCGCCGGCGAGCAGAGCCCCGGCAATGATGCCCATGGTTTTTTGCGCGTCGTTACCACCATGGCCCAGACTGTATGCGGCGGCGGAGAGAAGCTGCAGTTTTCGGAAAAGCTTGTCAACGGTGCGCGGCGCGGTGTGCTGGAAAATCCACGAAACAGCGACCATCAATCCGAGACCAAGCATCAGGCCAATGAGCGGCGCGAGCACAATGAAGATGAGTGTAGCCATCCACTTTTCACCCAGACCGGGAATGGTGCCGATGATCGGCCAGTGCAATTTTGGTTCGCGCACCAGGACATGCCAGCCGGCGCGGGCGATGGCTGCCCCTGCCAGACCCCCGATAAGCGCGTGGGAGGATGACGTCGGCAAACCCCACCACCAGGTGAGGAGGTCCCAGATAATGGCGCCGGTGAG
>DATCAX010000770.1:0-5724 GCA_036512375.1 Candidatus Angelobacter sp.
CGCGGCACGCGACCCAGCCACCGAAGCCCATTTTGTTGCCTATTTCAGTGAGCGCCTGAGAATCACTCTGCGCGCGCGCGGCGTTGACGCGCACACCATTGAAGACGTGCTCCAGGAAACCTTCTGCCGCGTGTGGGTGAGCGTCCTGGCAGGCAGCGTGAACAATGCCCGCGGTTTCGGCTCTTACGTATATTCCGTGTGCAAGCACGTTCTCTCGGAAAGCCGGCGAGTTGACTTTCGCAACCAGCATGATTCGCTGGATTCAACGGACATTGTGGACGGACACCTGGGGCTGGATGAATTAATGCAGCGGCGGGAGAACGGGAAGCTGGTCCGTAAGGTCCTGGCGGAGCTCCCCGAAAGGGACCGCCACCTGCTGCAGGCGCGTTTCTTTGAAGACCGCGATAACGAGGAAGTGTGTGGCGATTTTGGAGTAGACCGCGATTACCTTCGCGTTCTGTTTCATCGCGCCATTAACAGGTTTGGGGATCTCTACAAGAAGAGCAGCAACTAGCACTTTGCAGTAGAGCTCACCGTAACAAATATCTAGAGGGAAGATTATGAACGCAAGAATGATCGACCACAACGAAGCAGTCAGGGACCTTATGGCGGAGCGCTATCTGTTGGGCGAGCTGAACGCCAGTGAACGCGACGCATACGAGGAACATTTGTTTTCTTGTGACGCTTGTTTCGAACAAGTCAAGACCGGGACCGAGTTTGTGGGCCACTTGCGCCAGATCGGGACGGCGGATCCGCAGGCTGCCCTCGCACCCGGATTCTTCTCCCGCCTGGGAAGGAACATGCTGCAACCTGTCACCATCGCGGCTTACGTTATGCTGTTTTGCATCTCTGGTATCAGCATCTATCAACAACGGACGATAGGCGGGCTGCGGCGCGCGCAGGTGACACCAGGTTTCTTCCTCAGTGACGGAGCCCGGGGCGAAGTCATAAAACAAATTGTCCTGCCTGCTGACACCCGGTTTGATCTCAGCCTTCAGTTGTTGCATAGCGGCGACTTTACTTCTTATCAAGGCCAGATCCTGGACCAGTCTAATCATCTGAAATCCTCATTTCCCATCGCTGCCGAGCAGACAAAGGAGACAATTCATCTTCTGCTCGATTCAAGCGTTCTGGGCTCAGGAAACTACTCCATCGTGGTCAATGGTTTTACGCCCAGTGGCCAAAAATCTGAAATAACTCGGTACAATTTCCAACTCCAGGTAAAGGAATAGTACGAGTATTATCGTTACCTTTGTATAGAGCGCCCTGAAACCTTTTTGTTAGGTCTGTCATTGTCTCGGGTGATAGAGTAGCTGACACGTTTTTCGTTGCTCAGCCGGTGCCCACCGGTGTCTAAGGATTTCCAGGTATTGTGGAGTACAAAATGGCCAAGGAATGTTCCCATCATCATTGTAATCACATGTATCATGCTACCGCCTTTGGAGTATCGGGGGAGCTTTTGCGGCCGGCGCAGCAAAGCATTTCCGCGCAGGCATCTACCACTCTTTCCCCGGGCGGAGGGCGGGGGTTCGACCGGATAGACAATTTTCGACTCGACGGCATCCTGTCTTTTCGTTCGGCTTACACCGAAGTGGCCGGAAGTTTTGACGATTGCCACAATATCCACACCAGCTATGCCTCTTCAGTGATTGAAAACCTGAATATTGCGGACATGGTCACCGCGGACAGGGTCGTTTCACGTGTCGCGGTATATGCAGGGCACGAAGACAGTAACGATGAAACCAGCTTCGATATTACCGGCAGCCACTTTGATAACCTGCGAATCTGCGGGCACCCGATCGATGTAAAATTGGCTACTCATGAATTTCACAAGCACGATACGTATTCAAAATTCGAAACGGCGCTCCAGGCAAAGAAGGCTGACCATTTGTTGTTTTTGTCTGGGCTAGGCAAACTTAGCGCCAAACAACTGCAGGATCTGGAAGGTGAATATCACGCCTTACAGGGTGTTTCAAAACGGATTTCGGGATGGAAACAGGGCACACCAAAAAATCGCGCCGGAGCAGCTTATTTGTGCTCGGCAGCGGGACACCTGGACCTGACGCAGCACGTGGGTGCGAACTCCGAGATCCGGGGCTTCGGTCCAGTCATTTGTGTCCCCAAGTTTGGAATCATTCGTCTCGCCGAGGTCGTGATCCACAAGGACCGCCGCCAGTTGAACATGCTGCGTGTGGATATGTGCTCGACTGGTACGGGGACCGTTCACGGCGGTGGTTCGGGTGGTGGTGGAACGCCCACGTATCCGTAATCTCGGCGTCACTGTTCCTTTATGCTCTTCTCGCTGTGGGGTGCAAAGGGCATCCTGAACAATCGGTATCCGCGAGTTATGCGGAGGCTTTTTCGAACGTTCAATCGGGTGAACTGGAAGCTGCCCTTCAAATGTCGCAACGGCGCTTCCAGGATACTCTGAACACCGATCCGGTATGGAACTACAAGTTCCGTGTCATTAAGGCAGAAGCCCTCGTCGGCCTTGGAAGGGCAAGCGAATCGCTGGAAGTCCTTCAGACCGATCCGCCTGTCCAACTTGCGCAAGGCGAGTTTCCCGTCCGCCGCCGGATGATTCAGGCCCGAGCGCTTTGCCGGCTTAACCGATTCGCGGAAGCCGAAATCCGCATTGCTGATGCCGAACGTCTTGCTGCCACAGGGAATTCTGATTCTGCGGGAGATGTCGCCCTGACCCATGGAACCTGCCTTCTTCTCCAACAGAAAGAGATAGAGGCCCAGACTTATTACGTGCAAGCCTTGACTTTTGCCCGTCAGCACAAACTGCCGTTCCTGGAAGCAAATGCTGAGGGCGGCCTCGGGTTGGTAGCCATGGGGAGAGAGCACTTCGATGAGGCCATAGATCGCTTCAAAGAAGTCTTGCCATTGGCCCGCTTCCTTCATGCACGCCGAACTGAGGAGAAAACGCTCGGGTTGATTGGCGAGAGCTACTATGAACTCGGCGATTTTCCCAACGCCAGGTCGAACGTCACGCAAGCGGAGGCCATGGCCTCAACCCTCGGCAGCGCGGATGATCAACGGCTCTGGCTCACGAATCTGGGCAATCAGTACCTGTCGCAAAACAAGTATGACGATGCCGCAGCCGCTTACTTGCATGCCCTCGATCTCATAAAAAGTTTGAACAATCCAGAAGACACGGCAGCGGGCTGGTGTCTGCATAACCTGGCGCAGAGCGAGTTGGGCCGGCATAATCTGGCCAAGGCTGAAGAATACAACCAGCGCGTTGCGGCAATGGGCGGCGATCGGCCCACCAGTCCTCTCTATGTATCTTTCCTGCTCACCAGCGCTGAAATCGCCTCGGCCAAAGGAGAGAATGGTGGTTCCGAAGCTCTTCTGAAACAACTCATTCAGAACAAGGAGGCCGACGACTCTTTTCGCTGGCGGGCGCAAACTGACCTAGCAGACCTGTACGTGAGATGGGGAAAAATCGACGAGGCAGATCGAGCATTCCGTGAAGCCATCCATACTGTAGAGGTTGCGCGTTCTGAAATAGCGCAGGAAGAAAAGCGCATGTCGGTTATGGACGCGGTGCCTTTTTATGATGGGTATGTAAGATTCCTGATTGACCATGGCCAGGAACAGCAGGCCATGCAGATAGCCGAATTCAGCCGCGCCCGCACTTTGGCGGAAGGCATGGGCATCGATGCGCCGAAACCCAGAATCGATTTTCATCGCGTCCAACGTGCCTTGCACAAGGATGAAGTGATCCTCTCCTACTGGCTCGCGGACAAAGATTCTTATCTTTGGGTGATAACGCCATCCCAGACCAGGCTTTTTCGGCTGCCGCAACGGCGTGACATTGATCAGGCTGTGGAATCTTACGGCGGGCAAGTGCAGGAGCGGCGCAAACTGGAAGACTCTCCCGGCGGCAGCGCGCTATACAACATGCTCATCAAGCCGGCCGAAGCGCTTCTGCCGCGGAATGGGCACGTGATCGTTATTCCCCACGGCAGCCTTTACCGGCTCAATTTCGAAACCCTGATTGTTCCCGGCAGCACACCGCATTATTGGATTGATGACATTACCATCGAAAATTCCAGCTCGATGGTTTTTCGCTTCACGGCCCAGCGCCGGGCAGGTGCCAACCCTAAGCAGCTTCTCCTCATGGGAGATCCTGTTCAGGCCACGCCCGAGTACCCCAGGCTGAAGAATGCCAGGGATGAAATGAAATATGTCGCTGGACACTACCCCGCCGGACAGGTAACTCTAATTGCAGATAAAACTGCGACGCCCGACGCCTACTTTGCCGCCAGTCCCGAGATCTACCGTTATATTGATTTTGTTACTCATGGCACCGCAGTTCCTCTCAGTCCGCTTGATTCCGCCATTGTTCTCTCGCCGAATAAAAATGCTTCCTACAAGCTTTATGCCCGGGACATCATCAAGCGGCCGATCCATGCTGAAATAGTCACCATCTCTGCATGCTATGGCGCCGGAGGACGCACTTACTCCGGTGAGGGCCTGGTCGGCCTGGCTTGGGCTTTTATGAGGGCCGGGGCGCATCACGTAGTGGCTGCTTTGTGGGAGGCTGAAGACGCGGTAACACCCAGATTGATGGATGACTTTTATGGCGGCCTCAAGAGCGGCAAGAGCGCCGCGGACGCGCTGCGCGCAGCCAAGATTAAGATGCTGCACAGCGGCGGATTGAATGATCGGGCTTATTATTGGGCGTCTCTGCAGCTCTACTCCGGCTCTTGATTGACATCCTGCCGTGAGGTCTGACTCTTGGCCAATGCAATTGCGGCTTCTGTTTTACTGGCTGCGGTGGTTTATATATCCCGGAAGAGAACGATCTCGCAAAAAAGCCGGCGTTTTTAAGGCGCCGGCTCGGCCTTGCATTTTGGGCTCATCCAAAATTGTCAGCAGCAATGCGGAAAAACCGCGGAAGACGCCGGGCGCAAAATCTGCGTTTGCCCGGCGGTCTTGCTCCGCGGCCGGATGAAAGTCACTTTTCTTTTGGGCGTTGCGTCCAGCTGCCTGTACTCCGCGACAAATTGCTGCTTCGCGCGATAAAGCAGCACACGCAGATATTCCCGGCTGACGCCCAGTTCGATGCAAACTTCGTCCTTGTCTCTTTGCTCAAAGAAGATCGCGCGCAGGATCTTGCGGTCCTTTTCCTCAAGCCGTGCCAGTACCCGTTGCACCTGTCTTTTGGTTTCTGCCGCCAGAAGCATGCCGTCCGGGGCCGGCGATTTGTCTGTCGGATCACATTGCAGGTCGTCCAGCGGCTTCGTCCGGGCGCGTGAGCGATACGATTCCCGCAGGATGTTGTTGCAGACCGAACTCACAAACGCGCCGAACCTCTCGGGCTGACGAATACCGCCCTCAGACCGTACGGCAGCCCAGGCCCGCAACAGGGTTTCCTGCTGCACGTCCTTAATATGCTCCGGACAAGCCAGGCGACGGCGCAACTTGTTATGCAGGATTTTGCTGAAATAAGCGACAAAATGGGCTTCGGTGGTAACGTCCTGTGTCCTAAGCTCATGCAGATAGGTTTCGTTGAACTGATGGAAATCCAGGCATTGTGCGGTAGCCATTTCCCTACTCCTTTTTACAGCGCGCTCATCGCTCGACCATCGCTGTCACGGCGAAACGGGTCTCCGTTCAGGCATGGGTTTCTCCGCCCATTGCCCGCCGGGCACATCGTATGAATGAGTGCTGACCGTCGCTTGCTTCATAAGACGCAGGTGGTCTGGATTT
>DATCAX010000771.1:0-2923 GCA_036512375.1 Candidatus Angelobacter sp.
TCGCTGGGAAGCCCTTGGCCCGCGTAGGCCAGCATGAACTCGTAGCATTCTTCGACGGTGTTGCAGAGTTCCGAGATATCAGCCTGCATCTCTTAAGCCTTCTGGCTCTACTCCTCCGGGTGTCGGCGATGAACTGGGAGCCTCTACGGGCCAGCGCCGCGGATCGTGTTCTTTGAGATAAAAGTCGCGGCTCATCCAGCCGAAGATCATTGATTTCGTGATGGCGCGCTTCTCCGGTCGAAGACCAAAGTAGACATGCACCATGATCAACGCAATCAGTCCAACGCCCGCCAGCCCATGCAACACGTACATCATGCCCCAGGTCATATCACCGAACAGATACGGATTGCGGGGAAAGAAAATCGTGCGCACGCGGAACATCATGAACACGCCGGTCACGATGGCAGACAGTCCCGCGGCAATGATGGCGCCGTGGTAGAGCTTGTTCTCGAGAGGATACTTGGCGAATTTGTCCGGTGGTGGCGCAGCCTTCCCCATAAAACGCAGAATTCTCTTCCCTGCGTCCCGCACGTCAATTTTGTCCGGCCAGATCGACCAGAAGTCCATGAAGAACGAGGCGTGGATGATATGAAAGAGTATGGAGACGGTAAGAACGGAGCCCGCGATCCAGTGATAGGTAACCCAGTCGAACCGGAAGCCCACCTTCGGGAGGAAGGCGGTAAACAGCAGCGTGAACATGCTGGCGGCCATAATCCAGTGAAACAGCCGCGCGGTCAGCGAATGTCTGGGTACGTGCTCCGGGATGCGTGCTGCAATCAGTGGTGAACCACTGCCCGCAAACTGCCTGGCTTTGGCGAAATATCGCAGATAGGTGGCGTGCACGATGAAGAAGAGAAATCCTGAGATGACTGCAACCCATATCAAGAACCAAGCGATATGGATGGGAACGTTTTGCCCCCACGGGCTTTTCGCCCACTCTAGGAAGTCCACACAGCCTCCTTCACGCCACCGATTGCGCGCTTCACCAGATTTCTCATCAGAGGGATCTTGTAGGCGTTGAATTGCAGCGCAACCGCACCTTGAACAGCCAGTTTCCCGGCCATCTCTCCGGTTGCTGCATTTGCCGGTTTGCCGCGAACAGCGTCTTCGACGGCCTTCAGGCGGAGAGGCCGCGCAGCCGCGCCGTTCACTGCGATACGGATTTGCTCGATGCCGCCGTTCGATACCACCATCGCTGAAGCCACATTCAGCAGCGGGAAGTCCCATACGTTCCGGTCCCGCACTTTCTCGAAATAGAACTGCGCGCCGGCCCACGCGGAGGGAATGCGAATAGCCGTTAGAAGCTCCCCGGGTTTTAAGACATGCAAACTTGTGATGTCGATGTCAGGGCCTACGAAGTAGTCCTCGGCATCGATCACGCGCTCACCCTTCGGTGTGCGGATCACGAATTTGGCATCGACCGCGATGAGCGCTGGGGCGGTGTCCGAGGGATTCACGGCCACGCATCGTTCCGCATGCAGGATTGCGTGCTCGCGGTTGCGGCCCTCCGGACTGTCGGCATAACAAATGTTTCCTCCGGCGCGGTAGCAAGGCCAACCTGCACGGTAGTACCAGCAGCGCGCGTCCTGTGAGACGTTGCCGCCGATCGTGCCCTGGTTGCGGATTTGCGGCGAGGCCACCAATTCCGCGCTTTCCGCCAGCAGTTTGTACTTCTCTTTGATTACGGGATGCTGAACTACTTCCGTCAGCGTGGTCATCGCCCCGATCTCGATGCCATCGGCAGTGGTGCGAATTCCTTTCAACTCCGCTATCCCGCTCAAATCGACCACAACCTTTGGTTTCTTGATGCGGTCCTTGAGCCAGTCGAAGCTATCCATGCCTCCAGCCAGGACCCAGCCATCGCGTCCCTGCTGCTCGAGCAACTTTTGCGCATCAGCAATAGAGCTTGGCTGCAACAATTCAAATGCCGGCATAACATCTCGAATTACGGCCATAGGCTCTCCTTCCGCATCTCCACTAAATGTGTGCCATCAAGGGATGTTGCATGGGCCGTCCCGATTCGAGCGAAGTCAAGATGGTGTCGGCGTTGACAGGTGCGCGGCGGAAAATTTCATCTCCGAGCGCATCCGAGAGTGCGTTCAGGATAGCGGCACAGCCGCCACCCACCGGAGGCTCGCCGACGCCACGTGCCCCCACTGGAGTTTCGGGATCCGGAATATCCACCGCCGCCCATTGCATGTTCACAGGAACATCGAGAATCGTTGGAGGCTTGTTCTGATAGAAGCGCGTCGAAAGCATGGCGCCGTAGTGCGGGTCATACACCCACTTCTGACCGATCGCGTGGCCTATCCCGAGAACCGAGCGGCCAAGCACCTGGCCGCCAAGCGCGCGCGGATGAATCACCGAGCCGACGTCGGCGTACGCGAGAAAATCCACGATGTAGTATTTTCCTGTTTCGATATCGACTTCGACTTCGGCGAAGCTTGCCACGTAAGAATATGTTTGGCCGTCGCGAGGATAGTTGTCCTTCGCAGCCGCCACCAAACCCTGCCCCGCCAGGGCTGCCATCGAGGCCTTCGTCAGTTTATTGAGATCAGCCGACGGTTCGTGGCCGTCGTAAATGCCACCCAGTTGAATTGCTTTCGCTGCGGCCTGCGCCAACGTCATGCCCGCGCCGCCGCCTTTGCGGAAGACGCGCTCGTTCGCGACCTCGTAATTTTCTGGCTTGCCACCAAGACTTTTGGCTGCGATCTCCTGAAGCTTTTTCTTTGCATCCATTGCCGTTGCGTAAGCGGCCCGCGTCATCGCGTGTGTCGTCTGGCTGCCACCGGAGACACACGTGAAAGGCAAGTTCTTCGCCGTGTCGCCCCAGGTGATATCGCACTTCTCCCACGGAACACCCAGTACCTCAGCACCGGCGCGATGCACGTCCATCACCGACTCCGTGCCTAGATTGCCGATC
>DATCAX010000772.1:0-2772 GCA_036512375.1 Candidatus Angelobacter sp.
CAAACGCGCTGCCGTGGAAATTGTTCGTGCCAGACTTGATGACCACGTTTACCACCGCACCTCCCTTCCCGATATCCGCTCCGAAGTTGCTGGTCTGCACCTTGAATTCATCGATGGCTTCCACCGGCGGCTGCAAAACCTCCATCCCGATCTGCTGCTCGTTGTTGTCAAAACCGTTCAGCAAGAAATTGTTGTTGGTCGCCATCAGGCCATTCACGTGGATGGAGCCGTTGCCGCGTTCGTTCTCGGGGATTCCACCCTGCTGCACTGCGCCGACCTCGCCCTGATTAACGCCCGGGCTGAGATAGGCAAGTTGCACGAAGTTGCGTCCGTTCAAAGGAAGTTGGTGCACCTGTGTTTGTTCAATCACCTGACCAATGGAAGAGGTTTGCGATTCTATGAGCGGCTCGACTGCGGATACCTCCACATGTTCCGTCACCACGCCTGGTACCAGGGCCACGTCCACCCGAACGATTTGGGTGATGTCCAACTTGATGTTGGATTGCGTGGCGGTCTTAAATCCCGTCTGTTCGATGGCGATATTATACAGACCAGGGATCAAGTGATTCACGTTGTACTCACCTTGATCGTTGGTGGTCGTCTTATGCACGATGTTGGTCTCCACATTGGTGACTGTCACCGTCGCACCTGAGACCACCCCACCGGACGCGTCGCGCACCGTCCCCACAAAGGTTGCGGACTCAATCTGAGCCAAAACCAGGCCGGCAAATGGGCCGGCAACAAGAGCAAACAAGGCTAAGACGACTAGCAACTTGGATGGGTGATGTGAAATGCGCCGAGAAGTAGGCATTGAAGACCTCACAGAGTGGAGTGGGCAGCGAGAGGACTCGCTGTCCCGCAGAATTGCGCCTAGCCAACTAAACATCATATGTATAATTGTTGTCAAGCACTTCTTTTGACCTCGGCCGACCTTACCATTCCCCCTGCAAATCCCTGTAACACACTCTATTACTGTAGTTTGCGAAATACAGTGTAACTATCCTAATTCTCAAAGAAGGCTCTTTTCAGTAACTTGTGCACGTTGTATGATTTGTTGCACAGGATTTAGGTGGCAATATGGTGCTTGAGCAAAGAGCCTCGGAATTTTTCGCCTCCTCAAGAATGAACTCTCTCCGACTACTCCTCGACCAGCAAAGCTTCGTTCCCTATTATCAACAGATTGTCGATCAGATCCGCTCTCTAATTAAGGAGCAGAAGCTCCTGGAAGGGCAGACGTTTTATTCGGAGGGTGAAATCGCGCGGATGCTGGGCATCAGCAAAATGCCGGTACGCCAGGCGTTCCAAAAACTGCGCTCGGAAGGATTGCTGGTGGTTTCACGAGGCAAGAAGCCGATAATCGGGTCAGGCAAATTGCCCTGGAATTTCCAAGAGCTGCACGGGTTCAGCGAGGAGATGCGGCGGCGCGGCTTGCAGCCCTCGGCAAAGGTTTTATCTCTGGAACTGAGGGAACCGGACGGCGAAGTGATGCAAGCACTAAGACTCCCCATCGGGGAGGAAGTCTATTGCTTGAAGCGTCTTCGGTACGTCGATGGCGAACCCGTTGCCGTTGTTACGAGCTTTCTTCCGGCCGCGATCTTCCCCGATATCGACCAGCAGGTTTTGGAAGGACAGTCTCTGTATCACGTTTTCGAACACATCTACCATCGCAAGCTTCAGTGGGCAGAGGAAGTAATTGGCGCCGCAACAGTCAGGCCGGAGGACGCACAACTATTGCAGGCGGCACCGGGTAGTGCGATTCTGCTTATCAAGGAGACGACGTTCGATAGCCAGCAGGCCGCTATCGAATATAGCGTCTCCATCCTCCGTGGCGATCGGTACTCCGCTTCCGTCGTTTCTGTCCGCAAGAAATAACAGACAGCCCCCGCTGCAATCAAGGGCAATCCTCACTTCGACTTCAGAGAATGAGCCAAACGTTAGTTCTCACCTTGTACCGGATCACACAATAGCAGCAGGTCTTTAATACTTGGCATTCCATTCAGGAGGTCTTTGGTGGCTGCGTCATCTCTCAGTGGGGCAGTGGTAGGGCAGATGGAATGGCTTTCGAGTGTTCTCCACGCAAGCCGTTCGCTACCGAAAAAAGATCTCAGGACTTCCGAGGTAGATACGTCACGAGTCGTGGGCTTTCGACCCACGCCCCTCTATCAGAAGCATGCCATTCTGTCACTTTCGATGTCGATGGAACGGTAAAGGCACCTTCATGGCGCCCAAACTTTTTTCTCACTTTTCCCCTCCTCGAAGCCTCCTTGTAAGTGAGGGGAGTTCTCGCTGAATTATTCCCCGCAGGGCAGCCGAGCGTGGACCGAAACCGCGAGCCGCCAGGCGTCGCATAACGCTGACAGACAACGAGCCGGACACGAAGGTAGAAACCCTCTGGTAGGAGCGCATGCTCCAAGTGTATAAAGCCGTTCTGCTCCACCAATACGGAACCGCGATTCTCGTCTTTCTCGCTGTGCTGTTTATAAACGTGTTTGCAATCGTCTTTGTCGTCAACCGCCGATTTTTTCTCAAGGACACAGGAAGGAAACTCACTCACCTCGATAAGCAGCTACAAGTCGGGCAGGGAGAACTACCCGCACCTTCGATTGAATCCGTTGACGAAGAGCTGGGCTGACAATGTCGCGCTCATATTCACCCGATGAAATGGAATACCGTAACCGCGCTTATGCTCTCCGAAGCTCTGAAATTCAGACTATGCCGGACGTTGGAAAGTTTCGCGCCGTCAACACAAAGGATTTCAGAGAGTTTTGCCAC
>DATCAX010000773.1:0-4867 GCA_036512375.1 Candidatus Angelobacter sp.
GTCGCGCCACCGCGCCCGCTTTGCCCGCGTTTGAACTGGCCACCGAGCTCTCCGGGAGGGCGGGATGAGGTTTGCCCTGCTCAATCCCAACTGGGACTTCAAGGGCTCAACCTACTTTGGCTGTCAGGATCCGCACATGCCGCTGGAGTTGTTGTTTGCTGCTGATCAACTGCACATTGCGGGGCATGAAGCTCTGGTGATCGACGCGCAGACTGACAATCTCTCCATGGAGGAAGCGCGCCGCCGCCTGGATGGATTCGCGCCGGATTTTCTCGTAATTCCCACGGCGCCGTCTTATCTTTTCTGGCGCTGTCCGCCGCCGGAGCTGCGCGTGCCCATGGAATGGTTTGCCGGCTTGCAGAGCAAGGCGGTAAAAGTCGCAATTGGTCCGCATCCTTCGGCAACGCCCGCCGCCACCATCCGTAAAACCGGCTGTGACGTCGCTCTGCGCGGCGAACCTGATCAGACTCTCGCGGAACTTGCCAGCAAACCGTGGCATGAGATTATTGGCTGCTGCTTCATGAAAGAAGACGGGCAATTGCATATCAGCTCGGCTTCAGCAGTCGCTGACATGGCCGTCCTCGGCCCGCTCGATTTCAAGAACTACAACGTTGAAGCGCATTGGCATCGCCACCACGTTTTCACCAACGACCACGGCCTGGGCGCCGAACTTGAATTTGCCCGCGGATGTCCCTGGGCCTGCACCTTCTGTAACAAGACGCTGTTTCGCAATCAATTTCGCGAGCGCAGTGTTGATGTGGTGCTGCAGGAAGTGGACACGCTGATTGCGCGCGGCGTTGAGTACATTTACTTCATCGATGAAATTTTCGGTGTCGGCAAAAACGTTCATCGTTTGCTGGAAGGTATTGCTGAACGTTCTGTCAAGATCGGCTTCCAGACGCGCATCGATCTCTGGAATGAAGAAACCCTGGATCTGCTTGGTCGCGCCCACTGTATCTCCATCGAGTGTGGCGTGGAATCCATCACGCATGAAGGCCGCGAAGGCCTGAACAAGAATTGCCGCATGGGCACGGACCGCATCGTTGAATTGCTCGTCTATGCCCGCGGGCGCATCCCGTGGGTGCAGGCCAACCTGATTCTCACGGAGCGAGACGATCGCGCGGAGATTCACCGCTGGCAGGAAACCTTGAAGTCGAAGGGCGTTTGGGTGAGCGAACCCGTTCCTATGTTCCCCTTTCCGGGAAGCCCGCTTTACGCGAAAACCTTTGCTGCTGCTCCGGACGATATGGCCTGGGAACGCGCTCATCGCCACTATACGTCAATGTTTGCCGGCAAGGGGTATAGCGACATTCAGGAGCAGACGCCGCTGGCGATTGAGGAATTGGAAACATGCATATCTTAGTCACCGCTGACACGCTGGGGGGTGTTTGGACATACACGCGGGAACTGGTGACGGGCCTAGTGCGCCGTGGCGACCAGGTAACGCTCGTCAGCTTTGGCGATATCCCCACCGCTACCCAGACGCGCTGGATGGACGGTCTGCCCAATCTCGACTACCGGCCCACCGCGTTCAAGCTGGAGTGGATGCTGGATTCTGAAGATGACATGAAGGCTTCTTCGCAATACCTGGAAGCGCTTATTCGGGAAAGCCGGCCTGATCTTCTTCACTTCAGCCAGTTCTATTATGGAGCCTTGGATTGCGATGTCCCGCGCATCGTAGTCGCACATAGTGATGTCGTGAGCTGGTGGATGTCGGTCCATCGTCAATTGCCACCAGAAACTGAGTGGCTGCGCTGGTATCGTCAGGTAGTTGCGCGCGGACTGCGCGAAGCCACATCTGTCGTCGCGCCTTCCCGCTGGATGCTGGAACAAATTGAGCTGCATTACGGTAAACTCGCTTCCACGTCGGTAATTCACAATGGACGCACCCCAACGCTTTTTAATCCCTACATCAGCAAGAATGAAACCATCGTTACCGTGGGCCGGCTGTGGGATAGCGGAAAGAACGTCTCGCTCCTTTTGCGAGACGAAATGCCCGGCTCAGTACACATCGTGGGCTGCGACCGCCATCCTGAATTACAGAGTCATGCATTTGTGGCCGAAACCATCCGGCCCAACGTGTCCCTTGACCCGGAACAGGATGATCGCCAGATCGCGCAGACGCTGGCGCGTGCGGGCATTTACGCAGCCACCTCGCAGTATGAGCCGTTCGGACTGGCTCCGGTGGAAGCGGCACTTTCGCGTTGCGCCATCGTCGCCAGCGATATCCCCTCATTCCGTGAGCTGTGGGATGGAGCCGCGATTTTCTTCCGCAACAATGACCCCGAAAGCTTGTCCCAGGTGCTGGAAAGTCTCCAGCGTGATCGCAATCTCCGCGTGAATCAGGGCAATCTGGCGTTTCAACACGCGCGCCAGCATTTCACAGCCGACCGCATGGTGGCTGGATATAAAAACCTCTACCAGAGCCTTGCTCCCGCCCAGGCGCTCAGCGCATGAGCCAGAAGCTCAATATCGCTTTGTTTGCCCACTCCATGGTCTCTGATTGGAACCATGGCAACGCCCATTTTCTGCGCGGGCTCATGCGCGAGCTGGTCCACTTGGGCCACAGCGTGCGCTGTTATGAAGAGTTGAGTTCATGGTCGCTCAGCAACCTCATGAAGCAGGAAGGCGAGCGTGCCATTGAGGCCATTGACTCCTTCCGCCGTACTTATTCCGAACTGGACATCCGTTTTTACAAGTCCAACGACGACGAGTTTCCGCGGTTTCTCGAAGAAGAACTGAAAGAAACCCATATCGTCCTGTTGCATGAATGGAACGATCCGCAAGTTGTGAACCAGGTCCTTGCGCTGAAGAAGAAATTTGGCTTTATCGCGCTGTTTCATGATAGCCATCATCGCGCCCATACGCGCGCTGGCGAGATTCTGAAATTCCATTTGCATCTGGTGGATGGCGTTCTCGCCTTTGGTGAAGCCATTCGCCGCATCTATGTCGATGGCTTTGGCGTAAACCGTGCCTGGACTTTTCATGAAGCAGCCGACATCGAGCAGTTTCATCCTCTTCAGCGCCGCAAAGAGATTGATGTGATCTGGATCGGCAACTGGGGCGATGACGAACGGGCCGCCGAACTCGATGAGTTCCTGATCCAGCCGGCGCTGGCGCTGCCTGAATTGCGCGTGGTGGCTCATGGAGTTCGCTATCCCGATCTGGCGCTGCAAAAGCTAGTTGGCGCAAACATTGAGTATCGCGGATATCTGCCCAATCTCTTTTCTCCCCAGGTCTATGCGGAAAGCGTGGTTAGTGTGCATATTCCGCGGCGCCAGTATGCCAATGGCCTTGCCGGTATTCCCACCATTCGCGTGTTTGAGGCGCTGGCTTGCGGCATTCCGCTGGTGTGTTCTCCCTGGACGGATGAAGAAGGACTCTTCTGCCCCGGCGAAGACTATCTTGTCGTGCGCGATGGCATTGAGATGACCGAGCAGCTGCGGTATCTGCGCCGCGACGGGCGGGCGCGTTACCAGCTCGCCCAAAATGGATTGAAGACTATCCGCGAGCGCCACACCTGTGCGCATCGGGCGCAGCAGCTCATGTCAATCTGCCAGGAGATTTCGCGATGAGGATTTTCGTTTTCGGTTCCAGCATTACGTCTTCATACTGGAATGGAGCGGCTACGTACTATCGCGGGATTTACAAGCAGCTTCATGCGCTTGGCCATCGAATCACATTTGCGGAACCGGATGCTTATGGCCGCCAGCAAAACCGTGACGCCGGCGATTTCTCCTACGTGAGGACCATCGTTTACAAAGATTCCGAAGAGATTCCTGCGCTCATGGGGCAGGCCGCTGATTGCGATCTGGTGGTCAAGCACAGCGGTGTCGGCGTGTTTGATGAATTGCTGGAAGACAAAGTTCTGAAGTGCCGCTCGGAAAACACCAGGGTCGCCTTTTGGGATGTGGATGCTCCGGCCACGCTGGCGCGGGTGGAGGCAAATCCGGCGGATAAGTTCCGCGCGCTCATTCCCGAATACGATTTCATTCTTACATATGGTGGCGGTTCGCCGGTTGTCGAACATTACCATCGTCTGGGCGCATCCAACTGCCATCCGATCTACAACGGTCTTGATCCGGAAACGCACCATCCTGTCCCGGCGGATCCCACTTTGGCCTGCGATCTATTATTTGTCGGGCATCGGCTGCCCGACCGCGAGCGCCGTGTGCAGGAGTTTTTCTTCCGTGCTGCGGAACTCGCTCCTGATCTCATGTTTGCTTTGGGTGGCGAAGGCTGGGGTAACAAGCGCCTTCCCGTTAATGTCCGCTGGATTGGCCACGTTGGCACGGGTGACCACAATCGCGTGAACTGTTCCGCGCGGATGGTACTGAATATTAATCGAGACTCCATGGCCGGCGTGGGTTTTTCTCCGCCCACGCGGGTCTTTGAAGCCGCAGGGGCCGGAGCCTGCCTGATTACAGACCGTTGGGCGGGCATCGAACAGTTCTTTGCACCCGAAACCGAGATACTGATAGGCGGCAGCGCTGAAGAAATTGTTTCGTTTTTGCGGAACACTTCCGCGGCCAGGGCAAAAGAAATTGGCAAGAACATCCGCGCCCGCGCGTTGCGCGATCATACTTACGCTTTGCGCGCTCAGGAAGTCGATGCCATCATTGAGAGTGTGCCGGCCGCACACCTAGCCGGTTGAGGTTTTCTTTATTTCTTTCTAGCTGCGGCACATTTTTTCGAGTGACAAGAAAGCGCGAGCTGCTAACTGCTAGATTTTAATTGCTGGTTTTTTATGAAGATAATTGTCTTCGGTCTTTCGATCACCTCGTCGTGGGGCAACGGACACGCGACGACGTTTCGCGCGTTGTGCCAGGCGCTGCATCGCCGCGGACACCGTGTTGTGTTTTTCGAG
>DATCAX010000774.1:0-8837 GCA_036512375.1 Candidatus Angelobacter sp.
TCCACTATGTCATTCCTGCGTACGTCGCAAGAGAAAGTCTTGACCGTCCCGCCGGTAGCCTTGCGCAGTTCTTCGGCGGTTTCAGCCAGCACTTCTTCACGGCGCCCACAGATATAAAGCGATGCCCCCAACTCCAGAAAGCGCTTGCCCATGCTCTTGCCCAGTCCGGTTGCGCCCCCTGTGACCAGGATTCTTTTGCCTGCCAGTAAATTCTTTTCAAACACAGTTGGTTGTCCCTCTTCTTCCTAAGTGACTGACGAAACATCGTACACGGCAACGGCTTTGTCCTGCCAGAGCCTGCTGGCAGCCAGATTTCTTAATCGCCTGGTTTCGAGCGCCGCCTTGGTTCGGATGGTCTTGCCTGTCAAGCTGAAGCGCTTTCAGGGAATGACTGACGAACCTGCGGTGCTCAAAAAACGTTAAGTACTGGGGAACTCCACGTAATGATGGGTTCGTAATGATGCCGAATGAGGTCGAAGCTTATCGGGAAGGCCCGAGGCCTTACGAGTTCAAGGGTACGAACGGATTCATGCTCACTTTCGACATGACTTCGAAGGAAGTATCCAACGGCAAACCCTCCATGGGCAACTAACCATCTGTCTCTAACTGTTTTAGTCGTGCGCCGAACTCTTTTGGGCACGTTTTCTTGTGGGAGCGGAGCCAGGTGTATAGGCGAAATGTGGAACCCGCGGGCCAATGGCTGAGGCGGTGCTCATACCGTCTCTCGCACCGCGACCAGCGGTAGGTTCAGGTCCGCCGCCCATTTTTCCCACGACGCCGCCTTACGCTGCAGGAAGATTCGTTCGAGTTTGGTGCGGTCCGCCTTTTCCAGACCAAGTTCTGATAACAGTCGGTCCGCGAAGTGTGGCTCCAGTGCAGCAACGGCAATCCAGCCATCGTTCGCCCGATAGAACCCATAGAGCGGATAGCCTCCTCCCAGCACTCCATCTGACATTGTCAGGCCGGCCTTGAGCGGCGCTGACAGATCGCGCGCACATTCGTGGAGAGAAACCCATGCGCTGCCGGCCTCTCCTTTTCGCGCGGCTCGATTCAGAAGGGCCAACGCCATGCTCACCGCCCTCTCCGCTCCAGCAAGATCGATAAACAGTGTCGCCGGCATCTGTGGTGGTCGCAGAAGCCCCAAATCACCCTGGTAGGTCAGATCGTGCCCTGTACGCTCCTCGAGGGGTGGCCGGTACCCAATGATCCCTACAAAGCAGAGCTTTGGATGGCGAGCGTGCAGGCTCTCCCAATCCAGCCCCAGCCGCTGCAATGCCGACGGTCGAAATGACGCCAGCAACAAATCCGCACTCGCCAGCAGTTCATCTAACTGTGCCCGCCCATCCGGAGCTTTGAGATCCAGACGAAATACGGTCTGCCCCAGGCACAGCGACTCATACCACGCCGGAGCCACGCGACTTGTGGCATCTCCAGCTGGTGGTTCAACCTTGATAACTTCCGCACCAAGTTTGGCCAGGCGCGCCGCCGCTACCGGCCCGGGCACATTCAGCGCCAGGCTTACGATCTTTACCCCCTGCAGGAGCGACGAATCTGTGTTCATGGCTGCCTATTATAGGCAATCATCAGGTTGCTCGCGGACCGATCCTCCAGAATATGGGGAGCTCTCGCGTGATAAAATCCGCTGCGTTTATCGGAGAAACAGAATGAGCATGCGAAAACTATTTTTGTGGATATGTCTGTGTACCTTCGCCGCCTGCGTTTGTGGCCACACGACTGAGCGCCAGAACAATGCCGACTATCGCACCCGCCGTGCAGCCTTGGCTAAGCAGATGGAAGGTGGAGCGCTGGTCCTGTTTGCTCCCACTGAAGCTGAAGGTCCCAATAATCTTTACGGCTTTCGCCAGGATGACAACTTCTACTACCTGACAGGATGGCTGGAGCCGGGCGCGGCATTGCTCATCAATTCCAATCCGTATGTCGAAATCCTTTTTCTTGCCGAGCACAACGTCACGCAGGAAAAATGGACTGGTCCCAAGCTTGGCCCGGACAATCCGCAGGCGTCGCAACAGACCGGCTTTGACAAAGTTGAAAGCCTGGACAAAATGCACGACGAACTGCTGAAGCTTTTGCCGCAGCCTCGCGCCACGGTTTATTCCGATCTCGGCGCCAACGGTCTGACCACTGCCTCCACTGGGCCGCTGGAATGGCTGCGTCGTGGCAACTCGTTTCCCAATTACGTTGCTTTCAAGGACGCCAAACCGCTGATCGCGCACCTGCGCACGATAAAAGACGCTGGCGAACTGAAGATGATCTCTCGCGCCACGGACGCATCAGTCGTCGCGCACCTTGCCGCGTTGAAGGCTATTCATTATGGAGTGAACGAGCGCGAGATTTCGGCTCTTATGCAATACGAATTCGGCAAGCGCGGCTGTGAGCGTCCTGCTTACGCGCCCATCGTCGGCTCTGGCTTCTACTCCACGGTGTTGCACTACTCGGCTGACGATCGAAACATGCAGGATGGAGACCTTGTCGTAATGGACGTGGGCGGCGAATACTCGATGTATGCCACAGATATCACGCGCACCGCGCCCGTCAATGGTAAGTTCACCGCCCGCCAGCGTGAGATTTACAACATTGTGCTGGCTTCACAGGAGGCGGCGATCCAGGCGTTCCAGGCAGGGAAGTCCAAACTCCCCACCAATCGCACCGATTCCGACTCGCTCTATAAAGTAGCCTTTGATTACATCAACACCCACGGCAAAGACCTGCACGGTGAACCACTGGGTAAATATTTCATCCATGGACTCGGACATCACGTGGGCTTGAATGTCCACGATGCCAACGATCCCGCGTTGCCACTGGACAAAGGAATGGTGTTCACGCTCGAGCCGGGCATCTACATTCCGGAGGAAAAGCTGGGTGCCCGCATTGAAGACATGTTCGCCGTTGGGCAAGACGGCAAACTAATCATGCTCAGCCATGGCCTGCCCCGCACAGCCGACGAAGTGGAGAAAGCTATGTCAGGTTCAGTGTCTCGTTAGCGCCGTCTATTTGATCGCCACGGCCAACGTGTCATGGTGCTCGCGAATAAATCGCCGCAAGTACGGGCCGATCTGGCTGGGAGCCTCAAATCCAGCAGCCTTGGCTGCGGCTTCCTGGTCTTTTGGTAAAGCGTCGGCGCTCTCGGCGTAATGTTTCAGGTCGCGGAAGACGCCAATGGTGAAGAGGTCCCACGCAGCGCCCTGGTCGCGCACAAAGATAAAATTCTCCGGCTGCTTCAAAGCACGCGAATAAGTGTTTTCCATTTCGCGCTCTTTGTACAATTCGGCAAACTTGCCCGGAAGCGCCACAAACATCTCAACGTGAAAGAACGCGCCGTTAGCAAATCCTTTTCGCAGATCTGCTAGAGGCGGTCCGTAGGCAAGCAAATCTTCCTGCCATGCTATCTGCTCTTTGAATTTGTCGTCGAGTTTCGCGGCCTGTTGGGCTTGCTGGCGCTTGGCGATCCGTTCAGGCTGGTAATACTCTGAGTAGCTGCCGACAGGAAAGAGCACCATCAAGTCCCAGTGGTCACCCTGGCTGTGTCGCATCCAAAGTGGGACCTCATCTCCAGCCTGTTTTAATTCCGCTGCACGAGCTTTGTAGAGATCGATCAGATCCAGCAGTCTCCCTGGCGCGGCCTGCACCAGCGTGACCTTATAAACGTAAGGGGCATCGGCGGCCCGGGCGACTCCGGCAAGAAACGAGCAGAGAAGCAGGAGAATCACAGCTGGTTTGCGGCGCATTCAGGATTGCTCACTTTCGATGGATTGGAAACATGTCGATGGGCGCGAGTCCGAGTCACAGCGTTGCGCCATCTCCGCTGCGATGGTAACGTAAGAAGTTTGCATTGTGAATGTATTTCGGGGAGGAAGCATGGCGTCATCTTATAACGGGATTTCATTGCCGGCCGGAGGCAGCCCCATCACTTACAGCGGCGGAAAGATGCAGGTTCCGGACAATCCGATTATTCCTTACATTGAAGGCGACGGCACCGGCCGCGACATCTGGGCAGCATCGGTGCGCGTGTTCGACGGCGCCGTGGAAAAGGCTTATGGCGGCAAACGCAAAATCAACTGGTATGAAATCTTTGCCGGAGAAAAAGCTTTTACTAAATTCAAGGACTGGTTGCCGCAAGGCTCGGTTGACGCCGCGCGTGACCTCCATGTTTCCATCAAAGGGCCGCTGACGACCCCGATTGGCGGTGGCATTCGTTCCCTGAACGTCGCACTGCGGCAGATAATGGACCTCTACGCATGTATTCGTCCCGTGCGTTATTACTCCGGCGTACCCTCGCCGGTGAAGCATCCTGATCAGCTGAATGTAATCATCTTCCGTGAGAACACAGAAGACGTATATGCCGGTATCGAATGGAAGCAGGGAACACCCGAAGTCAAAAAGTTGATCGACTTTCTGAACAATACCATGCTGGCCGGGACCAAGAAGCGCATTCGGGAAGATTCCGGCATAGGTATCAAGCCCATGTCAATATTTGGGACGAAGCGCCTGGTGCGCATGGCGATTCAACATGCGGTGAAACACAAACGCCGATCGGTAACCCTGGTACACAAGGGCAACATCCAGAAATTTACTGAGGGCGCTTTCCGCGAGTGGGGCTACGAAGTTGCACGCGACGAGTTCCGCGAGCAGGTCGTGACCGAGCGCGAGAGCTGGATACTGGACAACAAAGATAAGAATCCCAACCTAAGCGTGGAACAAAACGCCGTCATGGTTGAGCCCGGCATGGACTTCGCGCCCGTAAGTTTCAAGCAAGAGGTTGAGGCGGAAGTGAAGCAAGTGCTTGAGTCCCTCGGCAAGTCGCACGGCAACGGCGAGTGGAAGAAAAAGATTATGGTCAACGATCGCATTGCCGACTCGATTTTCCAGCAGGTAATTATTCGCCCGGCGGAGTATGACATTCTGGCCACGCCGAATCTGAACGGCGACTATATCTCAGACGCCTGCGCGGCACAGGTGGGCGGGTTGGGCATAGCGCCTGGCGCCAACGTGGGCGATCAGCATGCGGTGTTTGAAGCCACGCACGGCACGGCTCCTAAGTATGCAGACAAGGACGTGATCAATCCCGGGTCTGTGATTCTTTCCGGTGTAATGATGCTCGATTATCTTGGGTGGTCGGAGGCGGCGCGGATGATTGAAACCTCTCTCGAAGCGACAATCCAGAAGAAGTTCGTGACCTATGACTTTGAGCGTCTGATGCCGGGCTCCACCAAAGTAAAGACCAGTGAGTTTGCCGGACACATCATTGAAAACATGGTTGACCGGCGCAAGAAACCAGCAGTGTAGACTTCAGCAAAATTCAGGAAGGAACAAGGAATGCGCAAAAAAGTGACGATCGTAGGTGGAGGAAACGTTGGAGCAACGGCCGCCCACTGGGTGGCCTCGAAAGAACTGGCCAATGTTGTCTTGATTGACGTTCTGGAGGGCGTTCCTCAGGGCAAGGCACTGGACCTCCTGGAGGCGATGCCAATTGAGAAGCGGGACTCTCACATACTGGGAACCAACGATTACGCTGACACCGCGAACTCTGACATTGTGGTGATCACCGCAGGAATCGCGCGCAAGCCCGGCATGAGCCGCGACGACCTGCTCAACACCAACTACAAAATCATGCAGGACGTGATCGCTAAAGTTGTGGCTAATTCGCCCAACTGCATCTTGATTGTCGTTTCCAACCCCCTCGATGCTATGGCCCAGGCGGCATTCAAGCTGAGCAAGTTTTCCCGCAATCGCGTGCTTGGCATGGCGGGCGTGCTGGATTCGGCCCGCTTCCGCACCTTTATCGCGCAGGAATTAAACGTCAGCGTGGAGAATGTGACGGCGTTCGTGCTCGGCGGCCACGGTGACACCATGGTTCCGCTGGCGCGCTACTCCACCGTAGCCGGTATCCCGATCACCGAACTAATTCCCAAAGACCGGCTTGAAGCCATCATCCAACGCACGCGCGACGGCGGCGCCGAGATCGTGAAATATTTGAAGACCGGCAGCGCTTACTATGCTCCATCCGCGGCGGCCACGGAAATGGTGGAAGCCATTCTCAAGGACAAGAAAAAGATCCTGCCATGCGCCGTCCATCTTGAAGGCGAGTACGGCATCAAGGGACTCTTTGTCGGCGTGCCCTGCAAGCTTGGTTCGAATGGCCTGGAACAGATTATCGAAATCAAACTGACCGCTGACGAGCAGGCAGCCTTGCAGAAGAGCGCAGACTCGGTGGCTGAACTGGTGAAGGTGATTGGCGTTTAGAAGCCAGTAAAAAGCCGGCGCTCCATGCGCCGGCTTTTGTATTTTCAGCTGATCTCGAAACGGTTCATGCACTGCCGCTGCTATGCGGCTCGCTCGATGGTGATGGAGTTGATCACAACATCTTTCGCTGGACGGTCTTGAGCGCCTTTCTTTACCTTGGAAATCTTGTCCACAATGTCCTGACCTTCCACTACTTCGCCGAAGATTGTGTGGTTCCCCGTGAGCCACGGAGTGGCCGCGACAGTGATAAAAAACTGGCTGCCATTAGTTCCGGGACCGGCATTCGCCATTGCCAGTTTGCCTGTCTTATCGAATTTGTGCGGCGAGCCTTTGGTCTCATCTCCGAACTTGTAACCCGGGCCGCCCATGCCGGTGCCGCTGGGATCGCCCCCCTGGATCATAAAGTCAGGAATTACGCGGTGAAAGATGGTGCCGCTGTAGAGAGGGCCATCTCCACTTTTGCCGCTCACCGAGTCTTTCCAGCTTCGCTTGCCCTCAGCAAGATCGGTAAAGTTCTTGGTGGTAATGGGCGCTTCCTTTTCAAAAAGACGGCAAACAATCTTGCCTTCCGTAGTGTCAAAAATGGCGTACGTGCCTGGCTGGCGTGTCATGAATCATTCCTCTCGACGGTTTTTGTTTAGCGGTATCGGAATCTCTACTTTTATTTCTTAGGTGGTGTCGCGGCCTTCGTGGTTGACTTCTTGGCTGTCGGCTTTGATGCAGCGCTGCCCGCGCCCCGAATCTCAATGTGCGTGATCTTTACCGGATTCTGGGGCCGGCTATTGCTTGCGCTACACGCCATGCCGCCGCCGCAAGGCATGCGGGCAATCTTCTTTACCAGCTCCACGCTGCTGTCATCGCATTGGCCAAAGATGGTGTAGCCGCTGTTGGGGGCGCGACGTCCACCCATACATCCGTTGGGGTCCAGGCACGGATTGAGAAATGGAACTTCCTTCTCTGTAATAAAGAACTGCGAACTGTTCGTATTGGGCCCGCGATTCGCCATGGCAAGGCGTCCTGGCTGATCGAACAGCAAATCAGCATGCAATTCGTCTTCAAACTCAAAGCCCACATCGCCGCTCCCGCTGCCGGAAGGGTCGCCGCCCTGAATCATGAATTCAGGGATGGTGCGATGGAATATCACGCCGTCATACAAGGACTTGCCATGTACTGTATTGCCCGTCGCCGGGTCTTTCCAGGGCTTGGTGCCTTTCGCCAGACCCACAAAAGTGGCCACGGCTTTGGGGGCCTGGGCCGGGAACAGGGTGCACTTCAGGTCGCCAGCGGACGTATGGATCACGGCCGTCGGAGACGCCTTAGCTGCTGCTTTGGGCGCCGTTTTAGGCGTACTCCCAGGGGCCGAGTTTTTCGGCTTGCTCTGCGCACCAGCGGCAAGGCTCAAACACAGTAGAATCAACGCTGCACGAGTCAACATTCATCTCTCCTTGTACGGACGTAACCGGATATTAGAAATGGAGAGCTGTAAGAAGTAAAGTCTGCAGGACTTGAGTGTTTGAATACCCGCAGAATGGCTTTCTTTTCGCTGGAACCTTTTCTCCTTCCTGCGGTAATCATCCCTGAAAGGACAAATAACCGCCTGCCGCAACAGATGGCAAATTCGATGTCCGACGAAGATCTGATGACGCAAGTACGTAGCGGCATCGGTGAAATGTTGGGCGTGTTATTTGAGCGCTATCACGTGCCTCTATTCAACTTTTACTTGAAGCTGACGGGAGACCGGCCGGTGAGTGAAGACCTGGTACAGGAAGTCTTCTTTCGCATCCTTAAGTATCGCCACAGCTACCGGCCTGATACGGCATTCCGCGCCTGGATGTATCAGATCGCCCGCAACGCCCGTGTCGACCTGTTCCGTAAGCGCCGTCCGGAGACGAGCCTGGAACCTGAGATGTCGCCCGCTGTGGCGCCGGTGGATTCGGCCCAGCAGAGTCAGGAAGCATTGCTGCTGCATAGCGCGCTAATGCAGATCTCAGAGGACAAGCGTGAAGTCTTGATCCTGAGCCGGTTTCAGGATCTCAAATATGAAGAAATTGCCCAGCTGTTGGGCTGCGAGGTAGGCA
The DNA here is from genome assembly GCA_036512375.1 of Candidatus Angelobacter sp. Lineage (GTDB taxonomy): Bacteria > Acidobacteriota > Terriglobia > Terriglobales > Acidobacteriaceae > Angelobacter. The sequence goes on from DATCAX010000774.1 coordinate 8,340, forward strand.
CCGTGAAAACCAGGGTGCATCGCGCGCTGCAGGACCTGAGGCAGGTATTTCAACAGCTCGAAAGTGGAAAAGCTTTACGCGGCAAAGGTTCGCAAGGAACGTGGCCCGCGCCCGGGAGTGTGCAATGAACTGCGAAGAGATTGGCGAAGTTCTACCAGATTATCTGCAAGGCAGGCTCAGCTCTGATCGTGCCGGAGAGGTGGAAAAGCATTTGGCCGAGTGTGCCGGATGCGGCGAAGAAGCAGCCTTGTGGAAGAAATTGGCATTGCTGCCGGAAGAACAGCCCAGTCCGGCGCTCGAATCGCGATTTAAAGCGATGCTTGAGAGTTACCAGGAAGGCCGATGGGAGAAAACCAGCCTGGCAGCGGAGCACAGCAAAATTCCTACCCCTATGCTGTGGGGCCTCGGCAACTGGAGACAATTGCCAGCCGCAGGGATTGTCTGGGCATGTCTCTTTCTGGCTTGTGGATATTTGATCGGCAAACATGCTGATCGCGG
>DATCAX010000775.1:0-10053 GCA_036512375.1 Candidatus Angelobacter sp.
ACACCTGACAAGCCACTTCCCAAGCGAACGGCCAGCCAGGGCAGCTCAACCGTGCAATATGAGATTGCCACGCTGCTCACTGCCGGAGGTTAGAACGAGCGTTTGGAACCGGTATCTGATATATAAGAGTTGGCCATGCTGCGCCGGCTCAGGCTACTGATCGGACTCTTCGTCGATTCTTTCGTTCTCGTCGTATGTTGCCGGTGTTGTTGCAACTGACGCTCTACTCGTGGTGCAGGGCTTCCGTGGGTTGCATGCGGGACGCCCGGTTGGCTGGCAGATACCCAAAAAGGATGCCGGTGGAGCAGGAGACGAAGAACGCCACCGCAATCGAAGCCAGGGAAATCGGAATGTGAACGTTGTATTCGACGGGAATCAGGTACTCGCCGACAGTCTTGATGCTCATTGCGACCAGGACGCCAAGGACCGCGCCCAACCCACTGATCAACACGGCCTCGATCAAAAACTGAAATAGGATTTCTCTGCGGTTGGCACCTAGGGCCTTACGCAGACCGATTTCCCTGGTACGCTCCGTAACGGTTACCAGCATGATGTTCATGATACCGACACCGCTGATCAACAATACAATGCAGCTTACCAGCAACAGCATCCAAGTCAGGGTCAAGGCTATCTGGTGGGCTGCCTCCAGAATGCCGGCAAGGTTTTCAACTGTGTATGAGATACCAGAGCGGTGGCGGGCTTGCAGCATCACTTTCAGCTCTGCCGTCACCAGAGAAACGTTTTCGTGCGAATCAGCCTGTGCGTACAGAGTCCTGAAGAAATCAATGCCTTGGTAGTACTTCAGAAGTGAAAACGGTACCAGTACAGATTCCTGACTGATTTCAGATTGTCCAAAGGTCGCCACGCGCTCGCGAAAGACTCCAATGACGGTAAAGCGCAAGTCCCCGACCCGAATGACCTCTCCCACCATGTCCCGGTTCAATTCCTTGGCAAGGTCCTGGGTAATCAGGCACGCTTTGGCGCTTGACTCCATGTCCAGTTCGTCGAAGAACCGGCCTTGTACGATGAGAAGGTTGCGGATCTTCTGGAATCCTTCCGTTACCCCCACCAGGGTCACGGACTTTTCCGCGCCGTTGATGACGATGTTGGCGTTTCCAATATCGTGAACTCCGGCCGCCTCGACTACATGAGGGAGATTACGCGCCGCCGCCAAATCCGCAGGGGAAATCTCATCGGCCCTGGAGCGGCTTAGGTGGTTTCCCGGGAAATATGCATAAACAATGTCGGTTCCGACGGCCTCGATTTGCGCCATCACGTAGTTCTTGCCTATCATTGAGACGGTCACCACCAGAATGATGCAGGTGGCGCCGATGGTGACGCCCAGCATCGTCAAAGCAGCTTTGACCTTGTCGGCGAGCAACGCATCCAGGGCGACGTGCCAAGTTTCTTTCTTGATCATGTTAGCCGACTCCATTAAAAATTTTATTATAGGGCTGCCGATTGACCGTCATGGGCCGTATGAAATCACCAGATCCTTTACAGTTCAAAACCTATACTTTGATCCTGTTCATAGTAATATTTGGTCCCTTGGGGAACCTGCTGCTCGGGAAAGCCATGAAGGGTCTGGGCGCGCCGACGGCGTGGACGCCAAGCGAACTCGCGCGCATTGTCACCTTCGTTCTGAGATCGGAGATCATATGGCTGGGTATAGGGTCGTTGATCGTTTTCTTCGTTGCCTACTCCTTAGTATTGTCGTGGGCTGACTACAGCTACGTGCAGCCGGCCTCAGCCTTCGCCTATGGCACGGCCGCCCTTTTAGGCCATTTTGTGCTTGGTGAAACCGTCAGTATGGTGCAATGGGCCGGGATCATAGTCATTTGCCTGGGAGTTTTCATTGTTGGCCGTACGCCACCGCGTACCACGGAGCGGAACTGAATGATTATTGAATTGGTTTGTTTCCTCCTGGTCATGATCGCTGGAACCGCGGGAGAACTCTGTATGGCTCGGACCATGCGGACCATCGGTGAGGTGACCGATTTTCGACCGCGGGCGCTCATCGGTGTTGCCGGGCGGGCGTTAAGCGTGGCCTGGACCTGGATCGGCTTAGGACTGATGACGCTGGCTTTTTTTGCTTTGCTGGCAGTCCTAGCGGTCGAAAGTGTGAGCTTCGTAGTTCCGGTCACGGCCCTGAGCTACGCGGTCGGCGCTTTGGGCGGAAGAGTTTTTCTGCACGAGCGAGTCACGAGGACGCGATGGGCGGGCGTGCTGCTGGTTTGCATCGGCGTCTCAATGGTATTGCTGGGGAAGCGGTGGGGTTAGGACATGTTTTGCCAGTGGATTTAGGTTTGGGATGGTCCGGCATGCTAGTCTTATTCAATTAAGACTGATCTTGGGTCTTGACTGTCCCAGCTCGAACACCTGGGAAGCTCAATGCGGAGCCGATAAGGAGTGTACGCCTTTGTGCGGGATCGCTGGTTTTACACATACTAACTGGGTGACTGAGGCGGATCGCATTCAAAGGGCTGCCTCCACGCTGCAACACCGGGGGCCGGATCAGCAAGGAGTTTTTCAATCGGAGACGGTGGCATTAGCGGCAACCCGGCTGAAGATTATCGATCTGGCCGGCGGTGAGCAGCCGATCCTTAGCGATGATGGCGATACCGTCTTGGTTTTCAACGGTGAAGTCTATAACCATCAGGAGTTGCGGCACGAACTTGAACTTCTGGGCCACCAGTTTCGCTCCCGCTGTGATACCGAAGTCGTGCTCCGGGCCTTCCTGGAATGGGACCTGCAGTGTTTTTCCCGGCTGCGCGGCATGTTCGCATTCGCGATCTGGAGCGAATCCAGAAAACGCCTGGTGCTGGGTCGGGACCGGCTGGGAATTAAGCCACTCTACGTTGCATCGCGCGGGGGCGACATTTTTTTTGGCTCGGAGCTGAAGGCAATTTTCGTCCATCCCGAGATCCCCCGGCAGTTGAGTCAAAACGGCCTGGATTGCTACCTGTCAATGAACTACGTTCCTTGCCCTTGGACGCTGGTGGAGGGCATCGAGAAGCTTTCTCCCGGGCACTGGCTGGAATGGAAGAGCGGGACGATCCGCTCCGGCTGCTATTGGCAACTGCCGTTCGAGACCCGGGAGCAGCCTTTGGAGTCCGCCACGGAGGAACTCGATTTCCTTTTGCGGGAATCGGTCCGGGAACACCTTATCTCGGACGTACCCTTGGGAGTATGGCTGAGCGGCGGCATCGATTCTTCGGCGATCCTCCATTATGCGGCTGCGGAAACCAGCTCCCGGCTCAAGACTTTTTCGATCTCGTTTAGTGGACGCAGCTTCGATGAAACGGCTCATATTCGGAAGATCGTAGAGCACTATCAGACGGAGCACGAGCAAGTCGATATGAATCCCAGCCTGAATCTGCTGGATGCGATCGCGGAGTTTGCCTATTACTCTGACGAGCCGAGCGCCGATGCCGGAGCACTTCCTGTCTGGTTTCTCTCCAAACTCTGCAAGACCAGGACAACGGTCGCGCTGAGCGGGGAAGGCGCGGACGAACTCTTTGGCGGCTATCTTACCCATCGTGCCAGCTTGCTGGCCGAGCGTGCGCGGAAACTGCCGTCCGGCGTCCTTCGCTTTGCCCTGGATCAGTTGCGGCGGCTGCCGGTTTCCGATGAAAAGATCGGTCTTGAATACAAGCTGAAGCGCTTCCTGGAAGGCTGTGCCATGCCCGGCGCCGAGGCCCATGTATATTGGAACGGTGCGTTCTCTGTGGAGCAAAAGCAGGAGCTGCTGGTGCAACCGCTTCCGCCTGCGCTGGATCAAGTTCTGAACGAACTCCGGGACCGTTTGCAGGGCAGCGATCGGTTGGGTCCGTACCTGTGGTTTGATCAGAAGTATTACCTGCCCGACGATATTTTGTACAAGGTGGACCGGATCAGCATGGCCCACGCAGTGGAGGTTCGCCCCCCGTTCCTGGATCACAGGATTGCCGAGTTTGCGGCCACTTTGCCTTCGTCTTTGAAAATTCGCGGGTCGCGCCAGAAGGTGGTTCTAAAAGAACTGATGAAGGACAAACTGCCTTCATCTACGCTGCGCCGGAAAAAGCTCGGACTCGATATCCCAGCCCACGACTGGTTCCGCGGTTTCCTTCGTCCTCTGCTCGAAGACACGGTGGCTGAGGGTATGTCTGAATATGGCGATATTTTCCGCGCCGGCGCTGTTAGAAACTTCTTGAACTCTCACATGGAAAGGCGAGCCAACCTGGGACACCACCTGTGGGGCTTGATGATTCTGTTTCTTTGGATGAAAAAATGGCAAATCCAGCTACCAGCACGGGAAGAGAAACCAGCGCTGGAAAGAACTGGTATGTATATGTAGCTGTCCTGGCGGTTGCCAGCGCGATTTATTTGGGATGCATTGTCTCTCCACCCAGCCTGATGGATGACGTGGATGCAGTGCAGGCCCAGATCGCCCGCAACATGCTTACTTCCGGCGATTGGGTCACAGCTCGCCTGGACGGAGTAGTGTACCTGGAGAAGGCACCCCTGATTTACTGGATGATTGCCGCGTCGTACAAAATCTTCGGCATCCATGATTGGGCGGCGCGCGTTCCCATGGTGCTGGCTGCACTGGCGGTCTGTTGGGTCACCACTGCTTTTGGCATCTGGGCTTTTGGCAGACGAGCGGGATTCTATGCAGGCCTCTGCGCCGCGACCTGCGTCGGTTTGTTCTTGTTCACCAGGGTTTTAATTCCCGATATCATGCTCACGTTCACGACTGCGTTGGCCATGTGGGCGTTCCTCCGTGCTCTGGATGAAGAGGAACTTCATCCGCGCTTTTGGGCGTTTACATTTGCCGCGAGCCTTGGCATCGGGCTCTTGCTGAAGAGCTTGATTGCGGTGTTATTTCCGCTGGCTGCGGGCGCCATCTACCTGGCTCTGACCCAGCAACTCTTCTCCGTGCCAGCATGGAAGCGGCTCCGTCCCGCTAGCGGAGCGGTGGTCGTGCTGCTGATCGCGGCTCCGTGGCACATTCTGGCGACGTTGCGTAACCCGCCTTATTTTTCCTTGAGTTTACACAGCGGCCCAGGCCAGTACCACGGATTCCTGTGGTTCTTTTTCATCAACGAGCAGCTTTTGCGGTTTCTGAATCTCCGTTATCCGCGCGATTACAACACGGTCCCCCGCCTGTACTTCTGGCTGTTTCATCTTTTATGGCTGTTTCCGTGGAGTGTTTATCTTCCCGCGGTGGCAAAACTTTCATACAAGCCGGTTGACCGCGCAGGACGCGCTCGCTTGCTGGCGCTGTGCTGGACCGGCTTCCTGCTGGTTTTCTTCACCTTCTCCACGACCCAGGAGTATTACTCTATGCCCTGCTATCCGGCCCTTTGTCTGCTGCTGGGCTCGGCGATGGAGAACGGGGGCGTCTGGATACGGCGCGGAACGCGGGTTCTTTCTGCGCTGGCTGCCGGCGCGGCCGCTGCTGTCCTGGTGGTTCTCTTCCTGGTCCGCAATATTCCTACTCCTGGAGACATCTCGACGGCCCTCACGCAGCGTCTGCAGTTCTACACTTTGGCGCTGAGCCACGCGGAAGATCTGAACTTGCATTCATTCGCGTACCTGCGCATCCCCCTGGTGCTGGCTGCGCTTAGCTTCCTGATCGCGGTGTTCGGCACGCTCCGGGCCCCGATGCAACGCGCTTTTCTGGCGGCCGCCGTGATGATGGTGTTTTTTTTCCATGCCGCGCGGCTGGCCATGGTGACCTTTGATCCTTACATGTCTTCGCGGCCGCTGGCGGAAGCTTTGATCCGCGCCCCGGGCGGGACGTTGATCGTGGACCACCACTATTACACGTTTTCATCCGTCTTCTTTTACGCCAACCGGGAGGCATTGCTGTTAAACGGCCGTTTCAACAACCTGGAGTACGGCGCTTACGCGCCCGGTGCGCCTCCGGTGTTTGTGGACGATACGCAGTTCAAGGATCTGTGGAGCAAGCCGGAACGGTTTTATTTGGTTGCCAAAGAATCGGTTCTGCCGCGTCTTGAAAAGCTGGTCGGCGATCAGCAACTCCACCTAGTTACCGAAAGCGGAGGCAAGTTTCTAGTAACCAACCATCCCTTGGGAAGTTCATCCAAAGGCTTTTGAATTACCATCAGAAAGATCAACGCGGTCAAGGAGATCACATGCGGATTATCGTACTAGGGGGAGACGGGTACTGCGGATGGGCCACGGCCCTGTATCTGTCACGCCAAGGGCATTCGGTTGCCATTGTGGACAACTTTGCGCGTCGTCAGTGGGACCACGAGCTCGGGGCCCAGACTTTGACGCCGATTCGTCCGCTCTCGGAAAGAGTCAGAGTCTGGCATGAACTCACCGGGAACACCATTGACTGCTTTGTTGGCGACGTCACCGATTACGATTTTCTTTCTTCTATCATCGAAGACTTCGGACCGGAGGCGGTGATCCATTTTGCGGAACAGCGGTCGGCGCCCTATTCCATGATTGACCGCAAACATGCGGTTTTCACCCAGGTCAACAACGTGGTGGGTACACTCAACCTCCTGTTTGCCCTGCGTGAGTTCCAGCCGGATTGTCACTTGATCAAGCTGGGGACCATGGGCGAGTATGGCACTCCCAATATCGATATAGAAGAGGGCTACATCAACATCGAGCACAACGGCCGCAAGGACCTGCTCCCATTCCCCAAGCAGCCCGGGTCGTTTTATCACCTTTCCAAAGTGCATGACAGCCACAACATGATGTTTGCCTGCAAGGCCTGGGGACTGCGGGCGACGGACCTCAACCAGGGCGTGGTTTATGGGACCCTGACCGAAGAAGTTGCACTCGACGAAGCGCTGATCAACCGGTTCGACTACGACGAGGTTTTCGGCACCGTCCTGAACCGCTTCTGCGCCCAAGCTGCCATCGGTCACCCTCTGACGGTTTACGGCAAGGGCGGACAGACCCGAGGTTTCCTGGATATCCGCGACACCGTCCGTTGCGTGGAGATTGCGTGCCTCAATCCTTCGGAGAGGGGCGAATGCCGGGTGTTCAACCAGTTCACTGAGCAGTTTTCCGTTCTGCAGCTTGCGCAACTCACCGAGACCGCGGCCAAGCAAGTCGGGTTGCGGGTGGAAATCGACCATCTTCCCGATCCCAGGGTGGAAGCAGAAGAGCATTATTACAATGCGAAACACTCCAAGCTAATCGATCTCGGGCTGAAGCCGCATCTTCTTTCCAATGCTCTGTTCGATTCGCTTTTGAGCATCGCTTTGAAGTACCGGGAAAGAATTGACGCGTCTTTGATGCTTCCGCGAATCAACTGGCGGTACGCGCGCAACGATCGCCGCATCGCCCTGGGTTCAATGACCGGTACCCCCGTCGTTTAGAGGTGTAGTGGGCTATTCGTGGACTGGAGCCAGCGGAACCAGCATCCCGTCGCGGATGTAGTAATCGTTGTCGCGCCAGCGGACGCTTTTGCGTCCGAAGCTGATGATCCAGATTACGAAGGCCATGGCGTCCCATACGGGGATGAGTGCCAATTTTTTCAAGGGAACGGACTGCTTCAGTCCGTGGACCCCGATCATCCAGGTGATGGCCGCGCGAAATAGAAAATATGCGCCTAGGTAGCCTGCGGCAACCGGCACCGTCGGCTGGATGGCAATGGCTGCCAGGCACCAGGGAAGTCCGTGAGTGAAGATCAGGCCCAGATGGCCCCAGGGCCGCAGGTGCCGCATCACTACGATCCAGCGCAGCCGTTTGTGAAATAAGTCGCGGAAGGTTTGATAATCGGCGACCGTCGATACGGAATAAGGCAGCAGTTCCACTTGGTAGCCCTGGTCCGCAATCAGACGGCCTACCAGCAGATCATCCGCAGGACGGTTTTCGATTGCCTGATAGCCGCCGAACCCATTCAGTCGCGTGCGCGACGTGGCTATGGTGGGACCGAGCGCAAATTTCACGCCCTCCAGTTGCCAGGCCACCAGTATCCCGGCATAAAAGTCGGCCAGCATGCCGACCGTCTGCAGATTCTCGACCAGGGTCGTTTCATGCGTGTGGACATAAAAGCAGGTAACGGCGCCTACCTGGGGATCGCTGAGAGGGGCCACCACGGTGCGCAGATAATCCGGCTGGACTCTCACATCGCTGTCGCTGATGACGACAATCTCATGCCGGGCTTCGTTCACCAGGCGCGCCAGCTTTGCGACTTTATCGTTGGTTGCGTTCCGGCCGGAACCAAAGAGCACGCGGATCTGGCACTTTGGAAAATCGGCAATCAGCTTCTCGATTACCGGAAGCGCCGGATCATTAGCGTCGCCGACGCAGAAGAGGATTTCATATTCAGGGTAGTCCTGGCGGCAGAAACTGGCGAAGTTCTCATATGCGTCAGGATCAAGCCCGCGAATCGGCTTCAGGTTGCTGACGGGAGGAGTAAAATCCCGGCTGGACGATGCTGGGCCACGCGCGCGTTGGAAAAAACGAAAAGTACTGAAAATCGCGATACTGTAATAGATAAATGGAATCGCAGCGAGAGCAAGCAGGATGTAAACCCAGAGATGTGGAATCATTGCCATCTCTCATGCCGCAAGACTGGCGACCCGTTGTGATTTTGTTCAACGCTATCAGGAATGGTCATGTTTGGCTCGAAACGAGTAAGGTTAGCTTGAAAACGCACGATAACGCGCAGCCTCGCACTGAGTTTCGCAACTAAGAGTTTACGTTGTCTCCGGTAGGCGCCCAATCCGTCCGGCCACTTTGTCTCCGCCGCAGCCGAGACCAATTGATATGCCTTGAGGAAAACCTCACTCACCATTTCCGAGATTCAACGGGAAATTGTAACAGAGAAAAGTCCTCGGAATCTCCGGTGCTTTGCTTGGGAGCTGATGCGTATGGTCAAGAATCTCAAGCGTGTTGCAAGGCCGTGAGTTTACAGCTCCTCATGTTTCTCTTCGTATGTCCTTTCTTCAAACTGCAATCGCGAGTAGAATCCGATTTCCCATGACAACGAAGATGCTGAAGGTGGAGAAATGATCTGGCGCGCTGTTGGCCTGCATCACCGGAACAGTGGACTAGGAACTGTTATTGAGGAACGAGTATCTGGCCGCCGAGAATCGGATTCTCAGAGCCCAAATCAAGGGCAGGTTGCTGTTATCTGACGCCGAAAAAGTTACGCTGGCCGAAAATCGCCCACCGGCTCGGAAGGAAAGCTCTGGAAGAAGTGGTGGCGGCAGCGAAGCCGGATACGCTTCTGCCTGGTACCGAAGGCTCATCGCCAACAAATTCGACGGATCGAAGTTCCGCAAATCCTGGAGTCGCCCGCGAGTTGACGAAGAAACCAAGCGTCTGGTGGAGATGGCGAGAGAGAATCCCGGTTGGGGTTACGACCGGATGGTGGGAGCCATCCGGCCAACTTGGGACTAGTAGATTCGCATCGATGCTCTAAAGGGAAGACTTGGTTTGGGCGGAATATCGATTAGCGGGCGATAAAAGTGCCAAAGCCGCTGCGGTTTGATCCTTGATCTAGAGGGGATAACTTTAGCCAGGGAAGTTCGCTTGATCGCTCCGGAACTCTGCCCACTTCTCCGTATTTCTGCCGCAGCATCGTCACGATTTGCTCTGGTTTGTACCTCTTGATTGGCATGACCAGCTTTTCCTCCAAGTGGATTCTCTCTCATTCCACCTGGTACAAATTTCGCCGGTCAGGTCACCAGGATCCCTGATCGGTGATTCAAATTAGTTTCGACACCAGTTGTCGGTTTTCGACTCCAAGTTGTCGACATTTCGACTCCACTGCGATGAAACGTAAAGAAAAGGCACGCCAGATAAAGAATTGTTTGGCTCTTCAATTGCAGTTCTGTGTTTCTGTAACTAAATACGCACATAGAAAGTATAAAGATGAAGACGCATTTCAGAAACATTAAATGGAAGTCACTCACCAGCTTTTCTTTCAGCAGTACATTACTCATTGTCAGCGCACTGCTACTTACTGGAAAGGCTGCATTTGCAGATCCGCCGGTAATCGAAATCAATATTGACTCTGGTACTAATGCGAATGGGGCATACGCAACAGCCATTTCGAGTCTTCGGAATATCGGC
>DATCAX010000776.1:0-12377 GCA_036512375.1 Candidatus Angelobacter sp.
CTGGTTGGTCGGCTGGGTCCAGTTGTGGTTTTCCATGGCGATTACGAAAACCGTTTTGATTCCGTCTTTGCCATCTTCCGCGGCGGCGGTCAAGTGGCCCAGTGTAAACAACAGGGCAAAAGCGCCCAGCATGCCGAGACGTCTGACGTGCGACATTGATATCTCCAGATATTAGGATTGGCGGCGCACGCTGAAACCGGTCAGGCCGCTGCATGTGGCCTCGAGTGGTATCGCGCCGTCAATCATTGTTAGCAGCTGAGTGTTGAAGAACGATGAAAGGAATGTTACTTTTCGATGAATGGCAAATTCAGCAGAGAAGTTCCTGATTGGAAACACCGCGTAGAGGCGTAGCGCACTCCCAAATGCTCTGGATGTGATTTCAGAGCTCTTTTCGGGCAGGGCGACCTTAGGCAGAGAATGCCGCAGGGCCTCTTAATTCAGGAACGCGACCGACTGCACCCCGGCGACTTCAAAACGCTTGCGGCAGCGGACGTTCTTGCACATCATCATATCGTCGCGGCGGACCATGTAAGACTGCGCCTTGGCGAACTTGGCGCGATCGCGCTCATCGGCACGCCCGGAAAGCTGCTTCTTCTTCGTCCGCACCAGCCAGGAAATCTCATATTCGCCCGGCTGACGGCAGTGAGGGCACGTGAGTGTATGCGGCTTCTTGGATTCTTTCTCGTCGTAAAAATCGCGCTCGTCCATTTGATCCTATTATCAACCAAAGAGGGCCTGGAGCACACGGAGAAATGAATGGCGGTGGTTAACTGGTTTGATGGCGCGGAGGTGGCGGATTTTTGCTACAGAGGGCACATGAGGACACGGAGGAAAGAACGATGGGCCGCGGGAGATCCAGATACACAATGCGCTCGGCATTAGAGACAAGGATGAGTCGCCGCGCATTGCCGCGTTAGTGACGTGGTGCGGAACGTCAACAGCAAACACACGAGCGAAACGAGCCATCAGAAAATGGAAATATCAGAAAACGTTCCATCTGTCCCCCTGTTTTCCCGCCACCCTGGCCGTGGCGCGAAAACTCGTCGCTTATCTGCTGGCCGTCGACAAAAGCAGCCAGCCTTTCGACTGCAGCTGCCGGCGGAAGAACCAACACAAGAAACTCGGGATCTAATAGTCCTGTGACAGTTTGTGAAATTATTGATACTGGCGGACCCGGGTCTGGAGGCGGTGGTGGCTCGGATGGAGGTGAGGGTGGAGGAGGTGGGGACGGTGGCGGTGGGGGCGGGGACATTATCAAACCATGGGATCGAGTGCTACGGAAAATGATCTGGGACATACTGATGGGTAACAACGATTGTGCAAAATGGTTAGATAATGGGAAAACGGGGTCGGCTGCAGAGCTTATGAGGGTTGTTCCAATCAAGCTGGTCCACGAGAATCAGGATCCGCCGCTACTGAACCCACCAGACGCCACAACTGACAAGACTACTCAGGGTAGCATTGACGTGGACCGCTGGGGGCGTTTTTACGCCGACAGCGGTAATGGGCTTTTGGTCGGCGATCTGTATTCAGCCGGTAGCTTTGGGGCTCGAGCGGTTATCCTGCTTCACGAGCTTGCCCATAAGATTGATCCAAAGGGTTTTCAGGACGATGTCGATCCCGGCCAACTCGGAATGCCGAATACGAGTAAGTCGGAGGCAAACTCCAAGTTAGTGGTTGATAAGTGCAAGGATGCCATCGACGGCAAGAAATGATAGGGAGATGACTATGAATGTTCTGAGCGTTAAGTTTTTCAGCGTTCTCATATTTCTGCTGGCATTTCTGGCTCCAGATAAGCACAACGCTTCAGATCGCGCCGAGGAGAAAGATGGAACGCTTGTGGTGCTCTTGACTTGGAAAGATGTTACATATGACCCTAACGGCCCATTCGCTCCTGTATACGTCGAAGCGTATGGGTACGTAAGCAAATATCACGCGACGAAGTCTTTTGTTCTAGAGAGCTCGCATTACGGACGACATGAGGGTTCACTCCCACCCGGAGTCTATGACGTGTTTGTGAGCGAGGGTACGTCATTCCCCGTCTGTAAGCGTGTGCGGGTCACAGGAGCTTCAACCACTACTGTGAGTTTGCAGCTCGAAGTCGACGAGGTATATACGCAGCACTGATACCTGCAAATTCCTGGGAACTCCTTGATTGCTAACTGAAGGGCACGGGACGGAAAAAATGTTGGCAGGCGTGAGAGGTGACAGGAGGCTATCAACGCCCAGCGTTGGTAAGAGATAATTATGAATGTTCTGAGCCTTTAGTTTTTCAGCGTTCTAATATTTCTGCTGGCATTTTTGGCTTGTCATTGCGCTCTAAAGCTGAACTTGCAGCGTGCGAAAACCACTGGCAAGCACTAACCATGAGGTTTGACCAATTGTGGCCCGGTGGAACGTGCTTTCATGATTAAATAACATCGTGCCGAAAAAGAAAAAGCTAAAGAAGTTCAGTGCTACGAGCGCGGTGAAAGCGGCGTCACGCGCGGTTTTGGGGGCGCCTCCCCCGGTGAAGCGACTGGAGAACAAGAAGCAAGAAAAGAAAGCCAAGCACAAACCCAGCCTGGAGAAGCTGCTGGCTGACGCTGATCGAGGGTAATAAAAGGTTCTGCTATTGGCGCGGCATGCCCGCTCAATGCTGATCGATCTTCCATCTCTCCCGTCTCTTCCATCTATCTCTTGAAAATTTTTACTTGATTCCTAACTTCTGCTGGCGGGAGTGAGAGGTGCAAGTGCGCCAGATATCGGATGCAGAATGTGCATTTTTTTGCAGGAGTGCGCAAGTGAGCGCAAAAAAATATAGGGTCGAGAGGTTTGTTAAAGAAATTAATACGAGTTTAATGATCCCCTAAGCTGATGGGAGCAATCTGAGCGTGAATCGACGGGTGGATGCTCCGGACCGTCTACGGGAAGAGAGTTCTTCCAGTGGAATGTCCCCTGCAGCCACAAAAAACAAGGACCCTCAAATGTGTCTGTGGTGCAACGGCGCTGAAGGTCACTGAAGGCAATGTAAGGCAAAAACTGGTTTTCCGGCTCAGCAGGTTCCACACTCAATCTTCTCCAGTTTTTACTTGGCGCTGCAACAGTGTTCGTCAGCCGATCGAAGCAACTTGTTCACCACATGCATTGGCCGGTCAGCGGAGCAAAACAAGGAGCGCCTCAATGCTTTCCCAAAACAAGCTTAAAAAACTGGTCGTGCTGTTTCTCTCTCTTTGCGCGATCACACTATTCAGCGTCACCTATCTCTCCGCCAAAGGCGGCGGGGGCGGCGGTCAAGACGGCAACGGTGGTAACCAGATCGGCAAAGGTGGAAATGGCCAAGGTGGCGGAGCGCTGGCCAGCGGACAGAAAGGTAAAGGCGGCGCCAGCGGTGGTGGTGGTGAGACAGGCGGCACCGGCAGCGGTAAGGGCGGAAATGGCGGTGGCACAGGCGGAAATGGCGGTGGCACAGGTGGAAATGGTGGTGGCACTGGCGGAAATGGTGGTGGCACTGGCGGAAATGGTGGAGGTACGGGCGGAAATGGTGGAGGTACGGGCGGAAACGGGGGCGGCGGGGGTCACGATGGACGTGGTCTTGCTTCGCTGAAAACCATCACGGTTCCCGGCCCCACGGCGGCGGAACTTGCCAACCTTATCAAGGATAAAAATGCGACCATCGCTTTAGGCAAGGCGTTTTTCTGGGAAATGCAATTTGGCAGCGACGGCAAAACAGCCTGCGCTACCTGTCATTTCAACGCGGGCGCGGACAGCCGCACAGCCAACCAGGCTGATCCTGGCCTGCGGCGCGTCGACGGCAACGGCAATCCCGCCGCTGACTCCAACACATTCCATTCCGGCTTTGGACCCAACCATGCCCTCAGCCTGAGTGACTTCCCTCTTCATACCGCTGCTCGCGACAACAACAACATCGTGGGTTCGCAAGGTGTGTTTCGGTTCAACTTCAATGACGTGGTGCTGGGTCAGGCTGCGGAAAATGAAACCAGCATCGCCGATTCCGTCTGGAGCATCTCCGACGGCAATGGCGGCACCGTCAACGTGCGTCGGTCCACACCGCGCAACGCGCCTCCGGTCATCAATGCGGTCTTCAACTACCGCAATTTCTGGGACGGCCGCGCGCAACGCACTTTCAACGGCGTAAATCCTTTTGGCGCCGGTGATCCCAGCGCACACGTTCTGCAGGTTGATCCTAACAATCCTAACGCCACGGTTGACGTAACGCTTCGTTTGTCCAACTCGTCACTGGCATCGCAGGCCGTTGGGCCTCCAGGCAGCGACGTTGAAATGTCAGCAACGGGCCGTCCGTTCGTGAAGATGGGTAAAAAAATGCTCATGCTCACTCCGCTCGGCTTGCAACAGGTTGCCATCGACGATAGCGTTCTCGGCAGCCTCAGCGCTGCTCCCGGCAATGGCTTAAGCTCAGATTACATCTCCATGATCAAGGCTGCATTCCTGCCCAAGTGGTGGAGCTCCGGCGTTGTCGTGGACGCTAACAGCAACGTGCTGCACACCGGCACGCCGCAAAACACTGATGAGTATTCGCAGATGGAATACAACTTCTCGCTCTTCTGGGGAGTTGCTATCCAGATGTACGAGTCCACTCTGGTTTCAGACAATTCCCGCTTTGACCAGTTCATGGACGGCAACCGCTCCGCTCTTAGCTCGCTTGAGCAGCTCGGTCTGAATCGCTTCCAGGGCAAAGGCGGCTGCATGAACTGCCACAACGGCGCTGAATTCACGGATGCCACGGTTTCTAACATCACGTCCAAAGGCTCCGTGGTTGAGCAATTGCCCGGCGGACGGTGGCATGATGTCGGCTTCCACAACATCGGCGTTCGTCCCACGACTGACGACATGGGAATCGCGGCTTCTGATCCTTCTGGATTAGCGTCGCTCTCCGTGGCTCAGCTCGCTGCCCTGGGACAGGTCAGCGGCACGGCAGTACCGGCCGGTGCGCCAGTCTCAGTGGGCGGAGCAGTTAAAACGCCCGGACTGCGCAACGTTGAATTAACCGGACCGTTTTTCCTGAACGGCGGCCAGGCCACACTCGCCCAGGTTGTCGACTTCTATAGCCACGCCGGGGACTTCCCTTCCGTGGATGTGGATCCCAACCTTGAACGGGCCAGCTTCGGCCTGTTGGATAAATTGTCCGTCGTCGCTTTCCTGAAATCTCTCACCGATGAACGAGTGCGCAGCCAGAGCGCGCCCTTCGATCATCCTTCACTCCTGGTCCCGAACGGTGGGACCGTTTCCAACGGCGTCTTGACGGAACAAATGATTACTATTCCCGCTACCGGCGCCGCCGGCGGAGCACCTCTGGCCAAGTTCTGCGATTCACTGGCCGGAGCGTCCCCGCAACTGTGCCAGTAAACGATTTGTAAGACTTGCGATTGGCTGATTCAACTAAAGAGGCCGCAAAAAAAGGCGGCCTCTTTTTTTATTTTGAAGCGTTTTTTAATTTTTTTGTGGCACGGGGCACTCTTGCCTGTGACCTTCGGCAGATTTTCTAAAATTTGTGGGGCGCAGGCATCGGGGGTCCCTGGCAAGCCCGCTGTTGGCTTGCCAGGGTGAAGGAGCCCTCGCCTGCGGATTTGTATAGGGTTTTCTTCGCGGAGCCTCAACGCCTTGCGTGCGATCTCGTACGGGTCGGTCTAATGCCCGATCTTCGCGCGAGCATCGCGAGTCAAAACATCCCGGACACGGCTCGTTCGGACCGTCGCGTCAGAAGTTCTCTCGCCGAAGGCCTTCCTCTTGGAAGAAAACTCCGCCCGGCCTTAGTCGTGCGCCTTTTTGAGACATTTCGCGGCGGCATCAGGCCCCTTACACGCGAGCACTTTAAACTCCTCCCCATCGTTCGAGTGATAATTCACTAGAAACTTTTCGATTTCCTTCACAAGGTCCTTATTGAGGTCTTTGATAGAAGAGGATATTGGAATGTGTGTGACTGGATTCGGCCACCGCGAGCAGCCGGTCATTGCGCACCGTCTTGCCTTTTTGGGTCTGCTCTCCTTCGATAACGCCGATCAGCCGTGACTTTACCAGGCATCCGGTAAAAACAGACTGGTCCATCAAAATAAGCACATCGATTGGATCGCCGTCCTCTCCTTCGGTAGAGGGGATAAAGCCAAAGTCATGGGGGAACACCATTCCTTCCGGTAGTACCTTCTTCAATGCGAACACTTGCTGCTCGGTATCCCATGCGTACTTGTTTCGGCTTCCTTTGGGCGTTTCTACAATGACTTGCACGTTCTTGTCTTTATCAAAGGATTCCAGACGAGTTAAATCCACAATCCCCGGCTTCTTCTTGGCCAAGCTCCCCTCCCACAAATACAAACATGTCAGATGAGCAGGACTGGCTCCTTGGGTTGCCACACCGTGAAATTGTGGCGCATTTTGACGTCACTCGGCCGCAGCCCGTTGCGTTTGCTGTTGGTCGCCCGAAGCTCGACGGATATCAACGCCGGCCTGGTTCTCTTACTCGAATAGTGACGAGTCAATAGCAGCGATCGAAGCAACGCGACTCGCGTTTTTGCAATCGAAGAACTGTCGAGCTGTGGGGACGAGGGGGTAAATCGCTCATGTTGCGTAATGATTATTGAAGCGCATTCTGCTCATTGACCATGATGATCCCCGTAGAGCTACCCGCGTCCTCTTGTTACAGAGAAATGGGTACGAAGTTGTTACCGCAAACCGCTTTGAAGAGGTTGAGGGGGCCATCCGCGAAGGTGAATTTGACCTCATCGTGGTGGAGACAGATGACGTCAAGAAAGCGTCGATTGCCTATGGCGAGCGCTTACGGGCTATAAATCCTCATCTTCCCATCCTATTGCTGTCCGACACCGGCCTTTTTCTGCCCAGGGAAGTCATTCTCAGCCGCTTTGCCGAGTCCCCCTCTCCGCTTGGGTGTTGGGACGGATTGCGGCCTTGCTTCTGGAAAGCAGCCATGAGCGCGAAGATCCCAATTGACCTGCTGCCCCTACTTATATATGCAGTGTTTCCCGGCTTTCCGGGACATGTTTTTTGAAGTTTATTTTTGCGTCTGATAAAGACTGGGATCGCCATCAAGACCCAGTTCGAAGCACAAGGCTCGGCCATTGCTGCTACGCTGCTTTCGGAGCCATAAGCCGTTGCAGGGCCTCGCGCAGTTTCTGCGGATCGCCCGATTTCACCAGAAAATCTTTAACCCCAAGATATTCGCTGAACATTTTCGAAAGATCGTCGGTATGTTTTGTCCAGACCAGTATCGGAACGTGCTGCAACCTCGGCTCGGCATGGCATTTCCGCAACAGCGTAAAGCCGCTATCCATACCAAGGCCCAGGTCCAGGACGATAGCTGCCGGGGCTTCGGTTAGACTCGACACTATGTCGTCCAGGTGGTTCTCAGCTTCCATCATATGGGTAATCAGTTGCACGCCGTCATAGCCCAACTCATGCAGATCTTTGGTGCAGGTATCAGAAAAGGCCGGCTGGTCCTCGATGAGGAGGATGACCTTGTGAAAATCGTGCATCTGCTGGTTTAGGTCCGCCAGTGACGCCTGGGTTACGTCGCCAGTCCGGTAATTCACGATTTTTACCAGCGGCTTGGGTGAAACTTCATCGTTGCGTTCGCTCTCCGTCAACTGCGGTTTTTCTTCACCAGCCACATTCGTGTCTTTCGTAAGCGCGGCAACGTCCACTGCGTCGATTAGTTTGCGGTCACTCATTCTGTATGGCTTTTCCCTCACACGCATCGCTAGTCTGACAGTTTTCTAATCAGCGGACAGACTCAAATTGCACACAACGCCCGGTTCTCCCTTCGCCTGAGCGGCTGTAAAAACATCCTCTGCGTAGACCCGTCGCCTGGCGCCCCTGAAAATCTGGGATTATGTACAAAATGAGACAGACTGATTTTCTCCCACGAGCTACTCTGGTTTCGCACAACTCTCACAATGTTGCTTGAATCCATGTCAGCAAACCCGCAAATCTCGTTTTTGCACCATAGGGTGACGCATCGGAACATGCTAATCGAATCCGTGTGTCCCAGTTGCGGCGGCTTCGTGGGTGCCAGTTCCGATCAGAAAAATTTGATGATTGCCGAGGCGGCGCACGTATGCGGCTGCAAGGACGAACAGCGGACGGCAGAAATCATACCGCCGCAGTCCGGGCAGGGGACAAACCACGGGTCTTGACGATCGCCGCGAAAAGCCCATATCAGCCCCGCTCTCAAATGATAAAACTCCAACCTTTTTCCATTTCCGTAAATCTTCCGCGGTTCCAGCTAGATTGATGCAGGTAACTGAATAAAATGGGCCGCAAGCTGGGATATGTGAGTCTGATCTATCCCGCCAGTTAGTCTCCATTGTCGCGGTTGATGTTGCTGTGGGCTCCGGGCCAGGTTAAGCAAGAATTTTCTCCCAAGGATTTCGCCGACCATGGCAAGACTTGATCCGCTCATACAAGCCCTGCTCCATTGCGAATCCCGCCTAAGCGCGTGGCTCAACGAATCTGCCCTGAACGCCGAACTCTTTCGCCGCGATCCTTTGACCGCCATCCGCGCCGCCAATCTCGGCGTGGACGAAGGTCTGCTGGGGGAACTGGAAGAGATCGTGACAGGAATAGCCCTAAAGCTTAAAGCTGGGTAGTCAGGATCCCATCTTTAGCCAGATTGATTGGCAGAACTGTGCAGTTTGGGGTAGCCGGGCCATTCTTTCGAGGGGGTAGCTGTATCTATTACAGGGAAGCGACGGCATATAAAATTAGGCGTCAAAGCGTATTATATTGAACAGACATTCGTCTTTGCGGCTTCTAACATAGTGGAAGATTATCGTTTACCTGAAGACTCCACCGCCTGCTGAACCCGTCAGCACCCCTGCCGCCTTCCATTAATTTAATTGATCTGAGATTCCCGCTCCTTCAAGGAAGGCGCATCTTATGTCCCCAGCAGCATCCATTCTGACCATTAGTCGTGATCGGCCATTGCAAAATACCCGGACCATCATTCTTGAGCGAGCGGGCTATAGCGTTTCCGCTGCACTGAATGACAAAGACGCTGTGGGCTTCGTTGAAGCCCCGAACACCATCAGTCTTGTTCTAATGTGTCACTCCGTTCCAGAAGCAAGCCGGGTGTTCCTCGCCGCCAGGATCAAAGAGCTAAACCCAAAACTGCCAATCCTGATGTTGTACAACGGGTATGATCCGACGGAAGCTAAAGTGGACGGCTCACTGCACAGCCTGGAAACGCCAGAGGCCATGCTGGATATGATCGGCTTCATGACGCGGAATATCGCAAACCAAATTGCCCGTATAGCCTGAATCTGAATGCTGAGAAAAACGAGCGTATATCGCTAGTTTGCCCGGCAAGCGCTCCGACAACGTGTGAATGACTGTCGCAGACGTTTTGCCATCCTCTCCGCTGCCTCCGCTGTAGGTTTTTATCACGCCCCTCTTCCCTGCACCACCACCATCCCCGCCAGCCCCACTCCCAATCCAACGCAAAATGCCGGGCTTGCGGCCAGAAGCAGCCCTGCGAAAAGCACTACCATGATCGCAGCGATCCACGCGTGATGTAACGTGTAATCAAAAATGAGAAGCAGCAGCAGCGCCAGCGGAATCGATAAAAGGCAATATCCTGCCTGCACCAGCGTGAAACTTCCTAACCGCACATAACGCACGGTCCCGGCAAGAAAAATCGCCACAGCCAGCAAGACCAGCACGGCCTCGGCTTTGGCGACCCCGCTTTGTCCTCGTTGTTTCATCAGGCGAAGAATATCACCCGAGCCCCTATCCGCGCTCATCCGTGTTGATCCGCGTAAGGTCTTGCTCTTCTCCGCGTCTCCGCGATGAACCCGTCTCTTTCAAAGTACTTCTCATCCACTTCATTCTGCGTTACAACATCAAACATGACCCATCAGCAGCTTGTCCGGATGGCCGAGCAGTGGCTTCGCACCCGATATCGTTGTGGAATCGTTCTTTCAGAGCAATGCTGCGCCAGTGGTGAAACGCCAGACGTGATCGCCTGGAAAGGCGCATGCCGCTCCGTGGTGGTGGAATGCAAGATTTCCCGTGGGGATTTCTTCGCCGACCAGGAAAAGCCCTTCCGCAAAAATCCGGAGTTGGCCATGGGTTGCGAGCGCTTCTACCTGGCGCCGCAAGGTCTCATCACCGCGCAGGACCTTCCCGCAAAATGGGGACTGTTGGAGTACAAAGGCCGTGAAGTCCGCATGTCTGTGAAGCCGTGCCGTCAGGCCCAGCGCAGCCCGGCCGGCATGATGCGGGAAATGAATCTCTTGCTCGCCAGCCTGCGCCGCGTTGAAGTCCGCATCGAGCCGCAGACCATCACCGATTTTCTTAAATGGAAAAACCGCTTGGCCGAATACAACGGCGGCCGTCTGCCGGAAGGAATTACCGCGCCGGACGCCGAGCCGAACGTACATCTGGTGTGAAAAAGGCCCCAGTCACGCGCCATACTTGTGTGTGCGTTTGCCGCGAGCGGGGACAGGCTCTTCAGCGACCGGTTTTATCAACTGAAAACGCACTGCTTCGCCACATCCATTGCAGCGCGGAAAAAGCTCGCCTTTCCTGATCACCACAGTGTGCGACGCGCGGTGCGCCTGATGCGTGACCTCATAGGTCCCGCCCTTGGCGCAAACGTCTCCCGGCCGCAAAATTGGTCCGAGACTGGCGCCTTCCATAGCAACCCCCGGAATAAATCTGTCGCGTCAAGGTTCGCGAGCGTGGCGGCGGCAGTTCGAAGTTGGATGGTAGCTTTCTGGCTTTCGGTTGTACTAGCCAGAGTAGCTTTTCGATTTATTGACCGCGATCGAGCGTAAGCGGAAAGCTGAAATCCTGAGCCGCAGGCAAGGAACCCGCGGGAACATTGGCGGAAGCGTGTGAGAGTCGAACTCACCAGAGCCAGCAAAGCTGACTCTCGCCGGTTTTGAAGACCGGAAGGGTCACCGGACCCCATGCGCTTCCGCGTCTGGATAGTCTACAGGAAGCGCTTGATTCCACCGCGGAGTCACGGAGACACAGAGAGACCCAATAAACTACTCAGCGCGCAGTGCCTCCGACGGATCAATCCGGGCAGCCCGGACTGCAGGCAAAGCTGAAGCGATCACCGCAGCAGCGAGGATCACAGCGGCCGATGCGAGCAATGTTAATGCTCCCGGCAATCTTAGCTCTGCAAAGCGCTGACCGATGGTACGTTCGAGGGCAAAACCAACAACAAAACCCGCGGCCACGCCTACACTCGCAATGACCAGTCCCTCTTTGAGGACCTTGGTGAGAATGCTGCGCGGCTGAGCGCCCAGGGCCTGGCGGATTCCAAACTCGCGCGTGCGACCGCTCACGGAAAAGGCGAGCACGCCCGCCACTCCCACCACGGAAATCAACAGCGCCAGCGTGGCGAATCCGCCGAATACGATGGCGTTGAGACGGTCAGGCGTAAGAACTTCCTCGCGGACATCTTCCAGCGAACTGGCCCGCTCTACAGGCTGGTCTGCCGCCATGTCATGGATCGTTCGCGTGATGACAGGAACCAATGCATACGGATCATTCTGCGCGCGCACAAAAAGACGGCCGCTCCAGCCTTCCTGGGTTGACGGCTGATATACCGTCATGGCCGGTTGCGGGATGATGTTTTCATCGTCCACGTCAGGCACCACGCCGATAATCCGCCGCGGCTCAGTACTGATGCCGATAAATTTCATCACGCCGTCCGTCCATTGCAAATGGCGGTCCACGGCCTCACGCCCGGGAAACAGCCGCTGCGCGACGCTCCTGCTGATGATCACCACGCGTTCCTGGCCGTCGCGGTCGCTATCCCTGAAGTCCCGGCCTTCCAGAATCGGCACTCCCAATGTTTCGAAGAATCCGGGCGATATCGAGCGGAAGCGTCCACGTGGATCCTCGTCCTTTTCGCGCCGCGCGCCTTCCACGGAGAAAGTAAAGCTGATGCTCAAGGCCCGGCCATCGCGCCAGGGAACGCCGAAACCTGAAGAAACATGTTGCACTCCGGGCAGCGTGCTCACGCGGCGCTGCACTTCGCGATAAAAATCCTGCACCTGCTGCGGCGTTTTCCCTTCCGCCATCACCGGGAGATTCACCGCCAGAACGTGCGCTGTTTCAAATGGCGGCTGCGTTTTCTCCAGCACCAGCAGCGTATTCACCAGCGCGCCCGCTCCAGCAAGCAACAGGAATGATGCGGTAATTTGTGTCACGGCAAAAATGCCAAGCCTCCGGCTGCTTCCTCCGCTCACACGCACACTGCTTGATAGGCTGAATCCCGCAGAAGTATCTGGAGAGGGCAGGCGAGGCACAAACGCAAGAAAAACTGCGGCGACCATCGCGAGCGCAACTCCAATCCAAATCATGCTGAAATCGAGTGTGAGATCGAGAGAGCG
>DATCAX010000777.1:0-2918 GCA_036512375.1 Candidatus Angelobacter sp.
CTTGGGGGTAACAATCTGCTTCCAATGCAAAGATGCCCTGACCATTTACCGTGAGTTCATCGCGCGCGGGATTGAGACGCAAAGGCCCTTCGTCGGGAATGGATTGTGGGTCACTTCAGTGCAAGATCCCGACGGCTACAAACTTGAGTTTGCGAGCCCCACGGACGCGCCTGAAGAGTCGGTGTTCTCTGAGGCGTAGCGGTTCCCGGATCAAATTTTGAAGCCCCATATTGGTGCAGAAGCAGAAAGTAGGTGCTGAACGTAACCATGTTTAAGGTCTTTCCGGTTTTCCACGTAGTCGAAATTTCTGTGCAAAGAGATGGGCAGGTTGTGTGATTCCCCTCACAGAAATGGTCCGGCGAGAAGCGCAAACTGTTGCTAATCCTGCAGGGTAACGTTATGCAAGTAACGTTACTGAGCTAGTGGATAGTAGGCAGGGTTCTAAGGTCTTTGAGTGATTCGCGGGTGGCCTCACTCCGAGAACAATGGTGAAGCTATGAACAGAGTCGTAAACAAATTCGTCCTGGCCCACGACCGGTATTTGGAACTCGACCGCATTCGTACTGAATGCACCAGCCCCGCGCAGCGCGAATCCATCCACATTGCGCTGATGACGGCATACCTGGAAGTTCAGCACCACGCCCGGCAGATCGCCGGCCTGCAATTTGCCGACGGTATGGACTTTGCCGAAGTGAACTGAAAAGTCACCCGCCAGACACCCCTTGCCTCGCAATTTGCGTCTAACTATCCACGCCACTGCTGTACTATGTACAAGTGCGGCCGGATTACAACAAGGTCCGGCGCAGAGTCAAATCTCCCTGGAGGTGGCTCCTCAATGCCACTGGCTCGCATCTTTACGCGCAACCCGGAACGGACAGCCGACCTTTCCAGTCAACTAAAGCAACAGGGATATAGCGTGGAAGTGGCGCACCCGGACCAGGCAAACCTGGCCCCTGCTGATCTGGAAATTGAGTTTGAGATCTGCGAACGAGCGGACGTACTGGACCGCGCCGCCGATCTGGCGAATGAACTTGGAGCAGACGTCGCCGTTGCTCCCGGTATTCTGCAGATGGCAGCCAAGCCCGTGGCCAAGCCGATCGCGGCCCAGCTTGTAGCGGCAGAGCCGGCAGCGCCGAAGCCAGTCTTTCAGGCGCCAGTTGCCCCCGAGCCGGTGACCGAAAACGTCATGGAGTTGAAATCCCGCGCGATAGTGGAACCTGACCCGGAGCGCGATTTTGAGGCCGCGTTTGCTCCGGTCATTGAAATGGAAATGCCAGCGATTGAAATGCCAGAGAAGGTGCAAGCCAGCGCAGAAGGCATCGACTTACCCGTGTTGGGGCATGAGCCGATGGCGCCGGTGGCATTCCTGGAAGAATCTGTCGCAGCGGCGCCAATCGCAACTGCTTCAATGGCGGAAAGATATCCCGAAACTCCAATTGCGGAACGCTATCCTGCTGCTCCGGCGGTTATTTCTGAGCCAGCCCGCGCCGCTGATCCAATGCCCTATCTGGCGCAATTAACGCCTTTCAGCATTCCGGCATCGCGTGCATCGGAAACAATTAAAGAGCAGAAACAGCCAATCGCTGTTCCGTCAGTACGTCCGCCGCAGGCACAAGTTCACGGCAAAAAAGTTCTGGACGATGGCGCAAGAATCGCCGCCCATACATGGGCCGGTGCGCTCGCTCTGGCCGCTTCCACCACAGCTTCCGTCCGTGATCATTTTGAGGAATACAAGAAACGGGCGCAGGTGCGCTCCGCCGAAGCCAGGGCCGCGCATGCGGCCCGTCTGCTGGACCTGGAACAGCGCCGCGCAGAAGCACACCAGCGCGCGGCGGAACTGGAAGCCGCGCGTGAACAGGCGACAGCAAGACTGATTGAACTCGTCCGCCAGCGAGGGCCAGGCTTGCCCCCAGAACGCGTGTCGCACGAAACGATGCGCGACCAGCGGAAAGTTGAACAAGCCATTCCGGCACAGAGCCAGTCTTTAGAGAGCCGGTCTTTAGAGAGCCAACATTTAGAAAGAGAAAGTTTCTTTGAGCGGCCGCCAGTGCAGGACCGCAAACGTGAAGTACCGCCAGTCTGGGCGTCGGCGACGGCTGCCAAACTACGCCGCCCTGCCATGACTGCAACGCCGATTAAACTGTGGCGCAGCATCAATCCGCCATTGCGCGCTGTGTTGACCGGCGCAGCCGCCGTGAGCGCTCTATTTATTATGGGAATCGCGCTGGGGCTGTTTCATTCGCGTCCGCAGATGGCGAGCACTCCAAACCGCTCTTCCAACGGTGTCAGCGTGCAAACCGGCGGCGTAACGCTGCCGGCAGTTCCTGCCAAGCTGCAAGCAGCGCAGCCTGTTGCTGGAACGCCGCAGGCCAAACCGCTACCTGGGAACTCTACACAAGCACAATCTGCGGCAACAAAGCCTTCGCCGCGCGTGAGGCAGACAAACCTGGTGGCGCAGCAATCCGAGAAACAGATTGGCGATGACGTTGTGATACGACACTACTCGCGACCTGTTCCCACGCAGAAACCGAAACAGGCGGCCCAACAGGCAGGACTAAAGCATTTTTCTGATTTAGAGAACTAGCAGGAACTGATTGAGAATATAGCCGGTGCTTGAGCGCCGGCTTTTCTTTTGCAGGATGCGCTGCTAGCGTGGCGAAGAAGATGGCATTTGTCGGCGCGGGACCAGCTTGATGTTGACCCACTCATGCAGCGACGCCAGCGGAAAATCCAGCCGCTGAATGGTATCGGCAAATCCGGGCCGCTGCACTTTGAGTAAATGCGATTGGCGCGACAGATGCGGAATCACGTACCTGCCGTACGAGGTTGGAGCTAGTTCCTTGTCATCGAGAAAGACCTTCACATCAGGCGGGCTGGAAACGATGACGGTCTCCACGCCCATAAAATACCAGCCGCCA
>DATCAX010000778.1:0-6930 GCA_036512375.1 Candidatus Angelobacter sp.
CTTAAAAATCTGCTGAGGCTCATTACGCTTGAAATATCAATCCGCGTTCATCCGCGCAAATCCGCGGCAAAGACTACACGCTGGCCGCTCCCGTCGAACCCAGCGGCAGGAAATACTGTGTCCCCCGGATAGGCTCACTCACGCGACGGAGCAACTCTTGCAGGTCGGTATGGCGCTCGACGAAATCGATGTCATTGGTATTCACCACCAGCAACGTTGCTTCGCCCGAGCGGGGGCGGAATTATTGAGCCCAGGATGTGAGCCGTCAGTAAGATTTCACACAATTGCGAGCGCCGCCCAGGTTTTAGACGAGCCCGGTGCCAAGCTTTGACAGCTTTTAGCTTTACGAAGGCTTCTGAGCAAGCCCTGCTCAGACACGTCTGGAAACTTCGCTTCCAGCCTAAAGAGGAGCTCTTTCCCCACCGCTACTTTCCGTCATTCTCGTTACGATGGAGTAATCCCCGGGCCCTTCGGGCTGATGTTTCCCAGCTTGCCTTGATGTATGAAGCGCTCAAACCGGTCTTTGGCCACGGCAAATTGTGCTCGCGTACCTTCCATCATCTTCAGTGTGCGCGAGCCAATCGCGCCCATATCTTCAAACTGCGCTAGGTCTGATTCAAGCCTTTGGCTAAAAGAGATGAGCGCCTTCTGGTTCTCATTGACTACTTTGTTCTGCGTCTCCACCGGGCTCACAAGCCGGTCGGTGATCACCCCAGGCGTGTCCGTCCGTGCGGCAGCCAGGGCCGTGAGCGCCGCGGCAAAGGTATTGGCTTTCTCCGTCCGCCTGCCCAGTGGCTCCAGTCCCCATTTGTCGATGAGATATTTCAACAGGCTGGTGTGGTCAAACAGCGTGTGGATCACCTGCTTGTCAATCCAGGGAGAAATCAGGATGGCGGGAACGCGCAACCCCAGTTGTTCGAAGTTGAACTCCTCAGTGTTGTCGTCAGGCGCCACCACAATGGGATCGTCTTTCCTGGTGGGAGGGACCACGTGGTCGTAGAAGCCGCCATGCTCGTCATACAGCACCACCAGCAGGCTCTTCTGCCACAATGCTTCATTGGCGCGCAACGCGTTGTACACCTGCGCGATCAGCAGCTCGCCCTTCATGATGTCGCTGGGCGGGTGCTGGTCATTCTGCCCGCTCCCGGAATAGCACGGCTCAATGAAGGAGTACTGGGGAAAGTCCGCCTCGTCGCCGGCGGCATCGTCAAAAAAATGGACCATCTCATGGTAATGGAGAAGATTGTCCGGCTCGAGCTGGTGCACCAGCACCATCGTCTGCGCCTCGCCCTGGTGATAAATCTTCCATGAGATTTTTTTCTGGTTCAGGCGGTCATAAATGGTGTCCTGATCATAGAGATGGAAGTTGGGATCAAAAATGCCGCTGGGCATTTTTAGGTGGCCCTTAGTGGTGCCGCTGTGCACAAAGAAGCGGTTTTGCCACGTTGGGCCGGGCATGGACGAGAACCAGCGGTCGCACACGGCAAAGTTCCGCGCCAGCTTGTGCAGCACGGTCAATTTGCCGGGCTCGTAGTAGGCCATGATCTGCTGCTTCTCCTTGTCACCGCAGTTGGGATGTGCCATGACGAAGTCTTTGATGAATCCGCCGTTGTTGTCCGTAAGCTGCCGCTGGACGTCGTCAAATTCATGCGCCGGATCAAGGTCGATGGAAGTCAGGGAGGTGGGCGCCTGCGCAATGGATTTTGTCGTATCGGGATAGTCAGGATTGCTTCGCGGCTTGGCCGGATCAATCCCATCAAATCCCAGCTCAGTGGCCAGAGACCCGAGCATTTGGTCAAAGGAATGGTTTTCCATCATCAGGACTACAACGTGTTCAATGTGGTCGGGCATAGTTCATTCTCCATTCGTGCAGGCTAGACCTCGCCGCCAAAGCGCACAACTACAATTCTCCGCTCTCCACTAAAACGTATTCTGCCCGGCCATACCTTTTGCTACGCGCATACCCTTCTGCCGCGCAGGAGGAGGTCTGGGGAAAGCGTTCTAATGGCGAAAACGGTTTCTTCCTTTATTGGGAACGCGCTGCGCCATACGCCGGCAGACATTCCGCGCGGCAGAAGTGTACACGAAGCAATCCGCGCTAATTAGTCAGCAATAAAGGAAAATGGATGAGGAATACAAAGAACTTATCGGCGCTACACCCCCACCGCGCCCGTCGAGCCCAGCGGCAGGAAATACTGTGTACCTCGGATAGGCTCGCTCACGCGGCGGAGCAGCTCTTGCAGGTCAGTATGGCGCTCGACGAAATCAATGTCGTTGGTATTCACCACCAGCAGGTCTGACGACGTGTAATGAAAAAAGAAGTGTTCGTAGGCCTTCACCACTTCTTCAATGTAGTCGTCACTCACGGCGGTTTCGCCAGCGACGTTTTTCTTGCGCAGGCGTTTCTTCAGCACCTCTGGCGATGCCTGAAGATAAATCACCAGGTCCGGCGCCGGGAGCTGCTGGCGGAAAAGCTGGTAATAGCGGTTATAAACTTCCAGCTCCGGATCGCTCAGGTTGATATAAGCGAAGATCTTGTCTTTTTCAAAGATGTAGTCGGCGACGATGGTCTTGCGCGACTTTGGCCCCACTTCCAGCGCGTGCAGTTGCTCAAAACGCCGGACAAGAAATGCGAACTGGGCCTGGAAGCCGGCGCCGCGCTCACCTTCATAAAAAGAGCGCAGAAAAGGATTGTCTTCCGGCTCAATCACGCGCTGGGCGTTCAGCCGGTCTGCAATGATATTGGCCAGCGTGCTCTTGCCCACGCGGATGGGCCCTTCCACTGCTATATATTGTGGTGGTTCAAAAAGCTTGGCCATGGTTCACTGATAAACGAGTCACTGATAAATGCGTCACAAGTCGGCTGACTTGAACGCAGCATATATGGCAAAACGTCCGCTGGCAATGTGCAATCAGTTAACAGTCTGTGGAAAGCGGGAGCCTGTGCCGGATGAAGTAATTGATAGTGAAAGCGTTTGAGCGCGAGTTGCCGCGCGAAAGGAGCAGACAAATTTTTAAATGAATCGATGGGTGATTCGGTAAATGCCCGGAACCGCAGCTGCGTTCCTCGACTTTATGCTGTCCAATTTCCTGTTTACCAAATTACTCATTTACCAATTTCCTGACTCATGCTTTGGCCTTACATCACGCTCGCGGCTGCTGCCGCCGCCAGCTATGCCGGATACGCCACCATGGCGCCCGCATCGCAGCTTTACGGCCGCACGCTTACGCATGGCAGCGATCCCAACCAGATGGCGCTGACTTTTGACGATGGGCCCAACGATCCGCACACCATGCATCTGCTGGACGTGCTGGCCAGGCACAACGCCAAGGCGACGTTTTTTCTGATCGGCAAATACGTGCGGCAGCGTCCGGAGATTGCGCGCGCCATTCAGGCCGCGGGACATGAGATTGGCAACCACACTTATAGTCATCCCAACCTGATTCTGGTTTCCACTGCGCGGCTGCGCCAGGAACTCGACGACTGCCGTAAATCTCTGGAGGATGCGCTGGGGACGAAGACCACGCTTTTTCGACCGCCTTTTGGCGGCCGCCGGCCAAACGTTCTGGGCACCGCCCGCAAGATGGGACTTAGCCCTGTGATGTGGTCAGTAACGGCCTATGACTGGAGCGCCAAGTCGGCGGAGGCGATTGTCGGAAAAGTAACGCAGCAGGTGGATGCGCGCCAAAAGCCTCAGGCAGAAATCATTTTGCTGCATGATGGCGGGCATCTGGCTTTCGGCACGGATCGCAGCTTCACCGTCGAAGCAACCCAGCGGCTACTGGAACGGTATGACAAGAAACAATTTGTCACGATTTCGAGCCTCAGACATGCCGCTCTGCCCATAGCACCAAAGGACTAGGGTAATTTTCCTACGGTCGATCTAGTTCTGCTGTAACCGAACTCGTATAATCAAGTTTGTGCGCCGCTTACTCTGCTCTCTCGTCCTCGCGAGTTTTGCTCTCAGCCTGCATGCTTCAGTCCCAGCACTGAACAACTCTGCCACGACGAACCGTTCCACGGATGTTCAATTCGAAAGCGCCACCCATGGCCGTCCGGTACTCACTCTTACTGCGGCCCCGGCTGATATTTCTTTTTACGACGAATTTTACTCCGCGATTTCTGTGCGACAGGAGCAGCCCAAAACAAGCGTGTTGCACTGGTTCGGGCGCCTGATCAAAAAAGCCGTCAGAAGGTAAGCTTCACTCCGAACTGAGCGGCGAATGGCGCACCTACCGTTGTGCCCGGCCCAAAAAAATCTCCCAGCGCGCCCCCCGGCTTTTTCAATTGATTAAGACTAGTGATCGGCTGCAGCGCAGAGCAATCGGCGTTCAGGCACAGATGCGTTACGTTGCCTGCGGCAACCTCTCCAGCTGGAACCGGCAGGGCCGCAATGTCACCCACAAAATTATTGCCCGGATTGGTACGGTTCAGCAGGTTGAAGAACTCAACGAATGGCCGGAGTGAAATGTGATCGCCGAATTTGAAGTTGCGGCTCACCCGCATATCCACCTGTGCGAAAGGCGTACCGCGAAATTGGTCGAGCGTGGTTTGCCGGCCGTTAACCACGGCGCGATCATTTGCCACGCCGTCGCCATTAATGTCCACGCCGGTTCCCAGCGTGAACGGGCGTCCACTTTCAAACTGTGAGAGCGTGCTCACTTCGAAAGCCCCTGGCAAATGCAGCGTTCCCGCGATCACAAATCGATGCCGTACGTCTTCTCCTGACGGCCCGTGATCTCCCGGCCCAAACGGATTGGTCACGCTGGTCACGCCGTTTACATAGTCGAAAAGCTCGCCCACATTGGCGCCCCACGTGGTTGCATTGGCCAGCGTGTAATGCGCCGTCAAGTCCAGCTTGCGTGAAGAGTGGCTGATGGCGAAGGATACACCATCATAACTGGAGCGATTGTCCGTGCGAAACACAGAGATGTTCGGAGCAGTTGCGGGCAGCGTCGCATTTGGCGCCAGGATTGGATCTTGCGCAATGTATTCGTACCGACGGTATTGATGGACGCCCTGCTGATGCTCGTAATTGATATTCAGCCGCCACGCCTTGGTGATGGCATGCTCCAGACCGGCGCTCGCCTGTATCGCGTAAGGCGAGTGGTAATTAGGATCGATCAGCGCGCCCTGTTCTCCCGGACCGAGCAAAGTAGAAACACCGGGCGTGACGGCACGAAAAGCGTCCACCCAACCGTTCTGCGCCAGATCATTGAAATAAATTCCGAAGCCCGCACGGATGACCGTATTTCCGCTGACGCCGGGCGAGTATGCAAAGCCCAGTCGCGGCGCGAATGCTTTGCGGTAATCATGCGGGACGCCTTGTGGCAATGCCAGATTCAGTGCCGCCACTGTTTGCACCGCCGCGTTGTCTCTCTGGTTGCCACCATTGGAATTGAAGAGCCCAAACGTGGTGTCATACCGCAGGCCGTAATTCATCGTAAAGTTCGATCGAATACGCCAGGAATCCTGCGCGTAAAAGCCCAGCCGCTGCACGTTTTGCGCAAAGCGGCCATTGCCTCCAAACTGTGTCTGGTTTGCTGGATCAGCCAGGTCCGCTGCCAGTGCGCCGGGATTCGCAACATAAAAACTTGGATCATTGGGCAGCGTGAATAGTGTTTCCGGATTATCGGTGAACCGGCCGCTCAACACCGGTTCATGAATGAAGTTGATTCCAAACTTGGGCGCGTGCGATCCCTTTGCATGCGAAACGTCATACCGGAACTGGTATTTCTGCTGGTCGCGGTTGATGGGAAAAGCGGTGATCCCAGTAACGAATTGATTGTCGCCAAAAGTTTCGAATCCAGATGTTGTAAGGACTGTCGAACTGAAAGGGAACGCCAGACCAAAGCCCAGATCCGAGTTACGCACTTTCACGTGGTGAAAATCACTCGCCTGGAAAACAGAGTTTCCAATCCACTCCGGCGTAAACTCCATCTGGTTGCTGAGCAGCAGGCTGTAATAGTGTGAGGTGGTAGTAAAGCCGGTGGAAGGCAGCGCGCCTTCATGCACCAGATCGTTTTTCGTGTCATTCAGATCGAACGCGCCGCGCAAAAACCAGTGGGATCGGTCGGACTGGTTGAAGTCCAGCCGGGTGGAGAAGATCGAATCATGAAATGGCGTGTTGACTGAAGTTGGAACCTGAATGGAGGTAACGCCCGGTATCTGCCCTGACGACGCAAGTTGTGCCAGCGCATTGAATTCATCCAGGCTTTGCGCGCTATAGCCGACGCTTGCGTCTTCATTCACGTATTCAAAGGACGAAAAGATCCATAGTTTGTCTTTCACCAGCGGGCCGCCGATTGTGCCCACACCATTCTGCCGCGAGAAAGGCTGCTTGGGATTGGGCTCAGGATTATCCAGTGTGTTCCGGGCATTCAGGCCCGCGTCGCGGAAATATCCTGCGACCGATCCGTGCCAGGTATCGGTTCCTCGCCGCGTGCTGAGAATCACTGACCCGCCGTTCGTGCGTGATGTGTCGGCATCAAACTGCGCCGTGCGGACAGTAAACTCCTGCATCGCGTCCACAGAATAATTCTGCAGGAAGCCGCCGATGAAGTCGTCATTGTTGTCGCCTCCGTCCACGGAGAGGTCCACATTCAATCCGGAACTGCCTCCAAAAGAGACAGCCGTAATACGCGCCTTGGTTGGATCAGAAGGTTCAACCGGTTCGGTCATCGGCGCAAGGTAGGCGATGTTGGCGAAGCTGCGGTGCGCCAGCGGTATTTCGTCAAGGTCGCGCAACCCGATTGTGGTCTTCACTACGCTGCTGGATGTCTCAATGGGTTGTGCGCTGAGTGACTCGCCAGTTCCTTCCACGTTCACCGACTGTTGCACCGCGGCAGGCTCCAGTTTGATGCTCATGGATGCCGTTGAGGTTACGGCGACCGTTACCTGACCGGTCTTGGACGCAAAACCGGCCGCAT
>DATCAX010000779.1:0-4556 GCA_036512375.1 Candidatus Angelobacter sp.
AAGGACCACGCAGCAGAACGGTCCTGAGCGCACTTCTTCCGGCGGGATCACCCAGCGCTCCAGCGTGGGCATCGGCGTCCCGGTTGGCGGCGGAGGTTCCAGGCTCCCGGAAGGGAAGACTTCGGCGGAAGGCAATCGCCGCGCGATTGCAGCGGAACTCAAGGAGAAAAGTCTTCCGGAAACCACCGCCTGGGATCCTGTGGCTGGCTATCTTTATTTCTCTGTGCCGAAAAAGAAGAAGGGCGGCTACGAGCTTGTCTATATGGCCCGCGACAATAAAGTTGTGTTGCCGCTCAAGTAGTCGGCGTGCCTTGAGTTTATTAGTTGGCTAGGATTTTGTTCTTCCGATTGTTGTTCTCTCCCTGCCTTACTTTTGCGGCCCCTGTTCGATTACAGATGGGGCCGCAATTTTTGTTTGGCTTCGTGTTGGAAACCTCTCTTGCCCCCGCGAGCAGAGTTATCATGAAAACTTAAAGGATCCCCAAATAACGGTGAATAGATAAGGCAGGAAAGGCTGGAGATTGTGCTCACGGGCATTTCACCGAGCAATGGGTCTTCACGCAAAAGGGAAAAGACGACGATCACGGCGTTTTTCAGCTCACGCGCAAGCAGTAGCGCTCTGACGGCGGAGCCTGCCGGAGATCCGTCGGTTTCGCTCCGCGATTTCCCCACATGCCGCCGCTACGCTCACGCTTGCAAAGCGGCTCAACTTGACAGCGACAGAGGCGGTTGCTTAGGCTGTCGCTTCCATGTCAATTTCTCTGGACAAGCTCACCGCCGGGATTTTTTCCGAACATTTGCACACGCAATTCAAATTGCTGCGCGAGGGCGGGGAGCCGCTCGCGCTCGAACTCACCGAAGTCAAGGAGAGCGATCCTTCGCCGAAGATCGAGCTGTTCACGCTGCATTTCCGCGGACCGGCCGAGCCGCGCATGGCGCAGCATATTCATCGGCTGGAACACGACAAGCTGGGGACGTTGGAGATTTTTCTTACCGCTATCGCCGGCGACGCGGATGGAATTACTTATGAATCGGTGTTCCATCGCTTCCGCAAGACCGGGCCATGATGCCTGGTTCCAAGACTAGCGGCGACAATCTGCCCGACCCCAGGCTTAGTGACGCCAAAACGTCTGACGAGCAGATTACGCTACGCGCGGCCCTGGCGGTCGACGACGATTTCATTTTCACATGTTATGCCAGTACGCGGGCCCAGGAGATAGCCCAGGTACCTTGGAGCCCTGAGCAAAAACAGGCTTTTGTCAGAATGCAGTATTTGGCGCAGAAGCAGCATTATGCGGCGGAGTCGCCGTTGGCGAGTCATGACATTATCCATGTCAACGAAACTCCAGTGGGAAGGATCTATCTGGATCGCCGCGAAGACGCGCTGCACATTCTGGATGTTACGGTACTGCCGCAGCATCGCAACCAGGGGACTGGTTCAGCAGTGTTACGCCGGCTTCTCGACGAGGCGGGCAGGGCCGGGAAGCCGGTCACAATCTACGTAGAAAATTTCAATCCCTCACTGCGCCTCTTCGAGCGCCTTGGCTTCCGGAAAGACCACGAGCAGGGCTTCCATCTACTGATGGAGTGGCGGCCGGAGCGTTAACGCCGCCGCCAACCGGAGCGCCGGCAGAATTCTGCTGCCCAACCTTGCCCGAAACCGGAATGACGGTCCAGATATCCAGCCGGTTCACCACGGCCGTGTAAAGCTGCTGTCTGTTACCGTCCGGAACGGTGAATAGCGCAAAGCGGCCCAGTTGCGCATGCTCAAAAAGGTGCGTCGCCTGCGGTAGTGGGGACGATCCGCCAAAAACCAGCACAAAGCCACTGCTGGTCGGCACGAAAGCCGATCCCCCTTTTTGCGGAACGGCGAAACTTCCCGTGTTTACCGTGGCGAGCGTCGGGAGATCCTCTACGGCCGTCAGCGTCACCCAGACTGGAGCATCGCCACCGGAAAGGTGGACTTTGAAATCAGTGCCAATCGCACCGGAAAACGCGTTTCGTCCCAGGTTATCAAGCGCTGAAACGTGATCCTGCCAGCTGTCAGATTTCAAATGGGTAGAAGGGCCTGTTCGTAAAGGCCCAGCTTCGTCGTTGCCGCCAGTGGCGCGCCCTCCGCTCAACGCCAGCAAAGGACTGCCGGCACAGGCTACCGCTGCCAAAACACCATGACGCAGAAACATTCGTCTGGAAAAAGCCAAATTGCACCTCCACTCTTTAAAAGAGCGCCGGAAGATTAAAACTTATTTGTTTCCCGTTTTGGGAAAACTATTTGGGGGAAAGCTAATAGCGACGTACTTTAATCCTAGGGTCTACAACAAAGGTAATTGATAGTACCCGGAAGAAGAACGGATTTCCAGCGACAATTTCATTTTGGAACAAACTTCAGTACTTACTCGTGGGTGGATCAGGCCGGGGAGCTAGGTCTGCGAACGCATGCAAAATTTTTCTTAAGTATTTCCACTTATGTGAAAGCTTTTTAACTCCCAGGAGTTACCTTTAGCTACTCTTGCTGGAACTTAAGTGGCATTTTTCCTTGACAATCTTTTCTGTAACAAGCAGAGTACATGAGTCGTACAACACCCCCAGGCGTTAACTGAATATTTCAGGGCTGGTTCACCGAACTTCCGGAGGCGAACCGTGCTCTGCCGTGCTTTCTCCCAAGGCATTTCTTCCGGATCCCAAAGACTTTGAGTCAAGAGTGTTGCGCAAGGAGTTGTACCCGTGATTAGAAAGTTCCTGCCTGCCTGCAAACGTGTTCCTGCAACAATCATCCTTTTTCTATTCCTGATTTTTAGCGGATTCATAAGTCATCTATCAGCGGCAGCAATGCAGGCCCCTGCACGCGGGCCCAAAATCTGGCTGGGGGACAACCAAGCGGTGCCGGTCAAGCCGGTGGGAGCGTCCACTCTGGCGCAAAGTGTGGCAGCGGGACAGGCCCAGCCTACCGCAATGGCAACGGCGGATGTAGACGGCGACGGCGTGGCTGACATGATTGCCGGCTTCAGCGCCCCAGGTGGTGGCGCCATTGTGATTCATCGCGGCAACATGGACGCGTTCGCGCCGCAGAGCAATGCTTCATTCCAGGCTATTGGCCGCGGCCAGTTTCCTGCACCGTTCCTGCCTAATGCGCAAGTGTTCAACGTTCCGGTCCGTCCGGATTTCATTGCTATTGGCCGCTTCACGCCAAGCGGACATCAGGATCTCGCGGTGGCCGCGCTTGGCGGCAACAGCATCTTCGTTTTCTCCGGTGACGGCAAAGGCGGCTTCGGCGCGCCGCGAACTATTTCGCTCTCCGGCAACGTTACGGTCATGGCTTCTGAAAATCTGCTGAGAAGTTTGCCGTATTCCAATCTTGTAGTCGGCACGGCCACGCCGCAGACATCTTCTTTACTGGTATTTTCCGGGACGGACAGCGGGCTTTCTCCTCCGGCAGCTTTTCCGCTGGCGGCAGCAGCCAGCAACATCGTGTTCGGCGACTTTGGCGACTCACACACTGACACGGCTTTTCTTTCCGGCGGCAACGTCTTTATCCTTCATTCTTCCAGCTTCCAGATGGAAGCGCTCTCTCTGCCGGTAAACGCGAGCGCCATGGCGCTGGGTTCATTCATTTTTGACCGCACGGGCGGTTTGCAGATTGCGTTGCTGACTTCCGAAGGCACGCTGCACATCGCCGCGCATACGGAATTTGATCCGCGTCCGCTGACCGCTGATGAGCATCAGGCGCGCCTGCAGGCAGGCCGCCGCGGTATGGGTAATCCTTTGGATCCGCCGCGCACGTTGCCGCAGAACGGTTTCAAGATCGTGGAAAACATCGCCTCCGCAGCGCCTTTCAGCGCCGGACAGCCTCCCGTGCTTTTCCGCACACGCATTTCAGATCATGCCGCCGACGACGTGATGGTGCTTAATCCATCGATGGGCCAGCTGGCTGTGATCTCGCATCCGGACGTGGCTGCGGGCGCGACAACCTTTTTACCGGCCCAGGTTTCTACGCGTCCTTATAGCGGCTCGCCGGTAGCTGCGCTACCCATGCGCACCAATATTGATGGACGCCCCGGCGTCGTGGCGCTGCATGCAGGCCAACTCGCTCCGGCCGTGATGATGCCCCTGCCCGACCCAACGTTTTTCGTAAACCGCACCGATGATCCGGCTCCAGGAGCTGTAGCTTCAACTTGCAACAACATCAGCAACGCCGATACTTCAACTTCCTGCAGTTTGCGTGAAGCGCTACAGAAGGCGAATGCCACTGCCGGTACAGATACGATCCTGGTGGGATCTGGAACGTTCACGCTCACGCGCGCCCGGATCAATGGAAATTACGATGGCAACCAGGGGACGCTGGAAGTCCTAGACTCAGTCAACATCGTTGGCGCAGGCCAAGCTTCCACGATCATTCAAGCAGGCACTTCGAACGCCACAGGCGTTGACCTGTTGATGTCTGTAAATGAAGACATCGCGCAATTTACCACGGCCACCGCTAGCATCTCCAACCTCACCATGCGCTTTGGCCACAACCGGGGAAGTGTTGCAGTCGGCGATGGCGATGGCGGCTGCAT
>DATCAX010000780.1:0-2944 GCA_036512375.1 Candidatus Angelobacter sp.
ACGCCCGCGGCGCGAGCTTCGTTCTGGAAACGGCGCACCATTTCCTGCGCGTCCAATCCATGGACGTCGAGCCGCATCGTTTTAAGCGCTACGGTCCGCCCGATCGTAGGGTCCAGCGCCTTGTACACAACGCCCATGGCGCCGCGACCAAGCTCACCGGTAATCTCGTATCTGCCAACCGTCTGAATAGACATCATGAGGGCTTATTCTTGTAACGCAGTGGCGCCCTGGCTTGTCTTGGGGGAGAGACAGTATCAATTTTATCGACAATTCTTCTGGAGAATACACTCCGAGTCACCCGAAAATATCCCATTCTGTTACTCCGGGTCAATGCGCGCATACGCCCGCTATGTGACTTTAGTTTGCTGAACTCCGACACGGAGAAAAACCTTATTCAGCCGCCGCACCGCCTTACAATACGCTTTATGCGCCTGCATCTGATCGCTTTACTCCTTCTGTACTTCTTGTGTCCCGCCCAGCAAAGAAGCGCTGCCAACACGGCCAAAGGCCATTCGTCGACACCAGCGGGCGATCCTGGACAGGAAGACCTCTCCAGCAGCCAGAGCGCCGATCTTGAAAAAGAATAAAGCACCTGCTGCTCACGCAGCCCTGAGCCCGCATTACTCGGGGGCCCAGTCTTTTCTGCGGCTGCGCCGGTGTGTTGAGGTTTGCAGAGTAACTTTTCTGAAGTTGGAGCGTATAAAGGAACTATGGGAAACAGACCGGCAGGTTATTGGGTTCTTCTCTTCATTGCGATTGCGATGGGCGTGGCGGGCTTCATGATGAGGTCGTCTCCAGATCCTCACAAGCATGCCATGGCCCAATATCTCGGCTGGGGAGCAATCGTCTTGTTGGTGATTGCACGGTTTTTCTTCAGGGCGAAGGTCGACCCCACCCCGCCGATGCCCAGGGATTGAAAGAAATTGAAAGAAGAAGAGCGTCGGATCCAGACCCGGCGCGGGCTTAGCTCATTGAGAGCCAGATCCGCCCGGATTCAATCAGTGCAATGAAAATTCCGATGATGAAGTAGAGGTTCTGGGCGGTCGAGTCACTGGGAGGCGCTGGCAGTTCGACACCGCGGCTGCGGAAGAATCCATCGAGCACGCGTTCCTGCTGCATGATCATGGTTGCCAGAGGGCGATGAAAGACAGCGATGGCCACGCCCAACAGCAGTCTGGTGATTTCTACGATCATATGAATTGAGTCTAAGCATGACATTGCATCGCGGCAATCAGTAGAAAAACCTAGTTAAAGGCGCAAAAGTGGTGCCGAACGGCCAATATCGCATGTTAGAATTGGGTCTAGCCCTTCCCCATGAATGCAGACCTGCAAAGACTTACCGAGCTAGAGAAGATTGACCGGGAAGCCCTCCGGCTGACCGAAGAGGTAGCGAGCCTGCCCAGGCGGGTGGCCGCCATCGAAGAAAAACTGGCCGAGCATAAGGCCGCCGTGGAGCAGGCCAAAGCCCGGGTCAAGGGTAACGAAGCCAGCCGGCGCCAGAATGAATCTGATATCAAAGGCTTTCAGGAAAAGATCGCCAAGTACCGCAGCCAGCAATCCAGCGTGAAAACCAATGATGAATACCGCGCCCTGCTGCATGAGGTGGAGTTCGCTGAAAAGCAGATCAGCGGCTGCGAGGACAAGATCCTGGAATTGATGATTAACCTGGAAAACGAAGAAAAGGCCATGAAAGTGGCCGAAGCCGAGTTGAAAACCGAGTCCGCCGACGTTGAGAAAGAGAAAGCTGAAGCGCGCGTCCGCACCGCTGAAGATGAAAAGCTTCTGGCAGGGCTTACCGGAAAGCGGGACGAACTGCGCTCCGGCGTGGATTACAGCCCTCTGGCCCATTATGACAGGGTGATGCGGCAGCGCAAGTCGGCTCTGGCTGAGGCTCGCGACCAGAAATGTATGGCCTGCTTTGTGATGGTCCGCCCGCAGATCTGGCAGGAAATCCGCACCAACGAGCAGATTATTACCTGCAACTCCTGCGGCCGAATTTTGTATTTTGATCCGGCAAGCGAAGCAGCAGCGCCGGAGCCGGCAAAAAAGAAATCGAAGGTGCGCGCGGCTGAAGCACAAACCGAATCCGAATCGGAAACCTCGCCCACGCAATAGCTTTCCTTCCTATATGCTGATTGCCTGATGGCAAATAGTCCTCCTCGAAAAGTGATTGTGAATGACCGGGCAGCGAAGCGGCTGCGCGACGGTCATGTATGGGTTTACACGTCTGACGTGCTCAACGATGCAGGCGCTCAACCCGGCGCAATGGTGCATGTAATCGGCCCCAAAGACAAAATTTTGGGATCGGCAATTTACAGCTCTTCGTCCCAGATAAAACTGCGCCTGCTGGGGCGCGACGCCCTGCGTTCCGAAGATGAA
The DNA here is from genome assembly GCA_036512375.1 of Candidatus Angelobacter sp. Lineage (GTDB taxonomy): Bacteria > Acidobacteriota > Terriglobia > Terriglobales > Acidobacteriaceae > Angelobacter. Next base: position 2,380 of record DATCAX010000780.1, read on the forward strand.
TTGCTGCACCTGGTTCGGCAGCGCCTGGCGGAAGCTGTTTCGTACCGAAGCAAAATTGTCCAGAGTTCCGACGCATATCGGGTCGTATTTAGCGAGGCGGACCGCCTGCCCGGGCTGATTATTGACCGCTATAACGATGTCTTTACCCTTCAAGTGCTCACGCAAGCATGGGCCGCGCATGAGCGGAAGGAGGCAATTGTCGAAGGTCTGAAAGCAGCGGGCGCGGAGAACATTGTGGAGCGCGCAGACGCCCGCATTCGGGAACTGGAACAGCTGCCGGAGATGGAATCGGGACTGGTTCATGGCAGCAAGAGCAGCACCGTCTTTACCATGAATGGCGTGCAGTTCCACTATGACGCTCTGGGCGGCCAGAAGACTGGAGCGTTCCTGGACCAGCGCGAAAATTATGCTGCTGCTGCTCACTACGCAAAGGGCGAGGCTCTCGATATATGCACTTATCAGGGCGGTTTTGCGCTGCACCTGACCCGTGTCTGCAATAAGGTAACGGCCGTGGACATCTCTCGCGAGGTGCTGGAGGTGGCAGAGCAAAATGAAAAGTTGAACG
>DATCAX010000781.1:0-3132 GCA_036512375.1 Candidatus Angelobacter sp.
CAATGGCAACCGCCGCACTGGAAACATTAAAGAGAACCTGTTCGATCCGGGGCCACCGTTTCCGGCTGAGCAAGCATTGCGCCAGGATCGCGGAACATCCCAGGATCAACGTCTCGGTAAAGGTCAGTTGGGCAATTCCGAGCAGAATGAAGAGGAAATTAACTGAAATCGTTCCGGTAATCTCCGGAAGTTCCACTTTCAGACGTGAAGCCAGCAGAGCGGTAAGAAGGTAGGCGATAAACTTTGCCAGGTCGTCGATCTTCCACGCAATCCCGCCATAGACCGCGGTCGCCAGGCCTGCCAGGCATATTGCGTAAAGGAATACTCGGGCTTGCTTCGACATACCTTTTACTGTCTCCGCCGGTTATACAGGCAACTCCCTGGCCAAACGCGGCGGAAAAGGAAGTGACTATAACTGCTGCTGATTCAATGTCTTAGCGTGCAACCATCCAACTGCGGTCGGCCCTAGGCCTTACATCCTTACGACATTCGTGTCACAGAACCGGCCTCGACTTCGCGCCAAATGTCACAGCCCAGGTTTCCTGAAATGGGTCTGTGACAGTCGCAGTTTAGCTTGATATAGCCCCGGGAGCATCCAGCAAAGCCGAAGGTTGAGAACTTAAGTAATCATCAGACCCACTTCTTCAATTGCGGGTGTGACGAACTTGTCCCATGATTGCCAATAACGAGTGACAAATGCGCGCTAACTGCCCATGGCGCGCATATAGAGGAGAAGATTCTGTCGACCGCCGTTAATAATCCGTGCGAGTTGACCAGTCAGATCATTCGCAGTGACGCGTTAAAGCGAGTGATGCGGCTGGTAGAGCAGGTGGCATGTCATCCGGCAGCGGTACTGATTGTCGGGGAGACTGGCACAGGCAAGGAAATGATTGCCCGCTCCATCCACAGCCACTCACTTCGCTGTAACAAGGCGTGGGTAGACGTAAACTGCGCAGCCATCCCTGAACATCTGGTTGAAAGCGAACTCTTCGGATATGAAAAAGGCGCGTTTAGCGGCGCCGACACACAGAAAATTGGCTACTTTGAAATGGCCGATGGCGGCACACTATTCCTGGATGAGATCGGAGACCTTGATCCAAAAGTCCAGGTAAAGCTGTTGCGCGTGCTGGATGGCGTACCTTATTACCGCCTGGGCGGAAGCAAAAAAGTCACCGTCAATGTACGCGTAGTGGCGGCCACAAATCAGAATCTGGAAGAGCTGGTCCGCGCCGGCCGTTTCCGCAATGATCTCTATCACCGCCTCGCGGAATTCAAGCTGGAACTACCTCCGTTGCGGGAAAGACCCGAGGACTTGCTGGCGATTGCCGAACAGATCCTTCACCAACATTACCCGAATTCACGTTTCTCCAATGACGCGGTTACTTCCATGCTCACGCATCAATGGCCCGGCAATGTACGTGAATTGCGCAATTCCATCTTTCGCGCCGTCATGCTCGCCCGGAACGCCCACGTGGAAATCACAGGCGCCGATCTGAAGCTGAACCAGGAAGTTTCACATGGCCACGGAAAGACTCCTTTGAACCGCGATCTTGACCAGATGGAACGGCAGATTGTGTTTGACACACTGGAACGTTGCGGCAGCAACCAGGGAAAAGCGGCCGAGGCGCTGGGGATTTCACGTCGCACACTGTTGCGCAAACTCAAAACATATCGTGAAAGTGAAAGTGAATCCGCGGTTGGCACTTTGTGCGCGGAACAGCAGCGCTATTACCGCAAGCAAACCAGTGCCCCCGTTCAGCTGAAACATGGCGACGAATCGCTGGATGCGAACCTGCTCAACATCAGCCTTGGCGGGGCCGCAGTTTCCATACACAAGATGTTAGGCCAGGGTACGCCAGTGACCGTCTGCTTCACCGTTCCTGAAACTGAGGTTAAAGCTGAATTGCACGGACGTATTGCGTGGGCAAATAAAGAAGGTCATCACGGAATTCAATTTGACGAAATGCCGTCTGAGATCCGCACTCACCTGCAGCGCTGGTTCCAGTCAGAAATGAAGAAGGACGGCTGGCGCGACGAACTGGCCGGCTGACAGGATTGGTAGCGGTTGTCAAAGCCGCGCGTTTTCATCCATCAAAACTGTGTAAAGTCAGGTTTGCGCCGCTGCATGAAAGCCATCATGGCTTCCCGCGCCTCGGGGCCTTGCAAAAGAGCGGCAAATTGCTCAGTTTCCTTAGCCATAGCATCGACAATGGTTGCAGCTGATCCCCGTTTGAGCAAAGCCTTGGTGGTGCGCAGTGCAGACGGGGGCTTCTCTGCGAGTTGCTGGGCCCTTGCCGCCGCTGTAGAGAGCAGTTCGGTGCTCGAAACTACCGTATTAACGATGCCTAAATCCCGAGCCGTATCCGCGCTGAACTGCTCCCCAAAAAACAAAAGCTCTGCCGCCCTACGATGCCCCATGAGTGCCGGCAGAAGCGCGCTGGAACCTGCTTCCGGACACAGCCCCAGATTGACAAAAGGAAGCTGAAAGCGGGCATCCGAGGCCGCAAGGACAAGATCGCAATGCAAAAGCATGGTGGTGCCGATTCCCACGGCCACTCCTCCCACAGCTGCAATCACGGGCTTTTGCATCGTCCCCAGTGTCTGCAAATACAGGATGGCAGGACTCGACTCTCCCGGTTTGGCATTGGCAAAGTCCATCAGATCGTTCCCCGCGGTAAAGCAAACTTCAGTTCCCGTGATCAGAACCACGCGCACGTTTGCATCGGACTCGGCTTGCTGGAGCGCTGCAATCATGCCCAGGTACATGCCGCGCGTCAAAGCGTTCTTCTTCTCCGGCCGGTCCAGCCGCAGCGTGAGGATCCGGTCTTGGACCGAGACAACGATATGCTCCGCCATGTTCAGCTCCTGGCGATCAGATTTGATTGCTTAACATTGATTGCGATTTAAGGGACCGTCACAGAATATGCTAACAGGGGATTATCGCGCCGGGTGAAGAGCTGGCTTAGAAAAAATCGTTATCTGTTCCCGAGTATGGCTCCGATCCTTGCGAATACGGATTTGTTTCGCAGGAAATTCATCGGTCAGCTCTGGTTCAGTCTTGGAGTGACGGCGCGGCATCTGGTCTGTTGTTCACGATCCTCACTCCGTGCGCAAAGCCAGCATGGGCTCTGT
>DATCAX010000782.1:0-6453 GCA_036512375.1 Candidatus Angelobacter sp.
TAACGGCAGGCCAGAAGTTCTGGCGTGTACGCTCCGCCCAGGGCGACTCTTCACCCACGACGGCAGCTGTAACAGCGTGGTCGGCTGCTGGATCGTTCACCATCAATCCCGCGCCGCCTTCGCCCGCAACCCTGGCTCTTGCCACAAACGCCTTTTACAGCGGCAACACCACCTGGGTGCAGGTGCAGCTTAGCGGAGCAGCCCCGGCTGGCGGAGCAGTGATCAACCTCACGAGTTCGAATCCAGCTGCCGCGCCTGTGCCGGCTTCAGTCAACATGCCCGGCAACACCGCGTGGATGCAGTTCCAGATTCAAGCCGGACAAGTCACTTCACCAACGCCAGTAACTCTGACGGCTACGCTCAACTCAGGACAAGCAAACGTGCAGTTCAACGTTTTGCCGCCATCGCTTAAGGCCATTACGCTGAATGCCGGAACCATCAGCGGCGGAGCCCAGGTAGGCGCAATCGCAATGCTTAACGGTCAAGCGCCGGCAGGCGGCGCTGTTGTGGACTTCAGCAGCGATTCACCATCGGCCATGCCGCCGACTTTGGCGACAATCCTGGCGGGCAACTCGTCAGTGTCGATTTCGATTCCGACGAATCAAGTATCGGCAAACACGTTGGCCAACATCAGCGCCAGCTGGAACGGCGCAAGTGCTCAGTCACCGCTGACGATTACGCCGCAAAGCCAGCCCGCATCCATTGCGCTAAGCCCGGCTTCGGTGAGCGGATCAGCCGGTTCATTCGCGACGGTCACGCTGGCTGCCGCTTCCGCTACTGACCAGATATTTCAGGTCAGCAGCAGCAACCCGGCAGCCGCCGGAGTCTCAAACTCAGTCCTGATTTCCGCGGGCAGCACGACTGGCGGGATCATTATCACCACGGCACCAGTAACCGCGCAGACGCTGGTAACGATCTCAGTCTCCGGCGGCGGAGTAACGCGCTCAGCCACTTTGACGCTGAATCCCGCAATCGCAGCGCAAACGATGTCACTGGCGATAACTGCTGGTGGCCGCAGCGGCGAGCGAGTGGTTTCGAACCCAGTTGGTCTCAGTGTTGCAACCGGCAACACGGAGTCTGCGCAGTTCGCACCCGGAACAGCGGTGACTCTGAGCGTTGCGAGCGGACGCGATGCTATCTGGGGTGGCGCTTGCTCCAGCGGCGGCGCGAAGGCCAGAACCTGTACGCTGACGTTGAATGCAAATTCGTCAGTGACAGCGAACGTGCAGTAGACCGCACGAAAAAAGATAGCGCTCCTGCCCCCGGAGAACCCGGGGGCCTTTTATTGGCCGGACGTCATGCGAGATGTTTTTCTAACTGGCAGCAGCGATTCGTAAGTCCGGCTCGAGATTGACTTCGGTATCAAAGCGACCCAGCGCCTGGCAAGGGTGTCCGGCATGATAACGCATGGAGAGTTCGCCGCCGGTGAACGCCGCTTCTGTGTAGCTGACGGTAGCCGCGTCGGGCCGATGCACGCAGATGCTAAACGATCCGCGTACCGGCGAGTGCGAAGCGTGAAGTCCGCGCAGCCATTCGACAGAACCAGCATCGCGCCTGCGCCATGCTTCATAGCACGTGCTGCCACGCACCTTTCGCGCCATCTCGTCAGAAACGCCGGAAGAAAACCAGTGGCGGTAATCCCACCCGATGCGCAGAAACTGCAATGAGCTTCCGTCCCACTGGCACTGGCTGATGATCTGCTCCGAGGGAAAAATACCGACCAGCAGAAAAGGCAGCATGCCGCCCAGGTCTACATGCTGAAACCGCCGCATAGCTCCCGGAAAACGCGACGATGCAAGAAGCGCGGGAATAATTTCTCCACGGCTGCGCTCTTTCGCTTGCGATTGCGGACCTGGATTCTGATTGAGGAGGGCAAACGTGATTCCAGCGGAATTGGAGCCGATCCACGTACCCCCGCCCTTTTCGCGCGGATAAACGGCAGACAAGGTGGACGTTGTGATCGGAACCGGCGGAAGCGCAAGTTCACGGGTAAGCCGCTCGTCTCGGTTCATGCCGAGCAGGTATCCATGGGGCTTCGGGATGAAGGTCAGCGTGCACATCTTGGGTCCGCCGCCGGATGCGCTGAGGACGTGCTTTGATTAGCGACGCCATTTTCGCACCACTGGGCTCATCATACCGCGGAAAGGCCACGATTTTGAAATCGATTTTTTTGATAATCCGGACCAGCTTTTTGGATTGACTGCATTAGCTTCCTTCATCAATCAGCGTCCCGGTACTGCCTTGACTTTGATTCCGTCACCGCCTTTTGTTTCAAAGAAAGTTCATCAATCATTTTGGTGACCAGGGCGGTCCAGCCCGTTTGATGGCTGGCGCCGACTCCAGCGCCGTTGTCACCATGGAAATACTCGTAAAAGGGCACGTAGTCGCGCCAGTTGGGGTCGGTCTGGAACTTTTCATTGGCGCCGAAGACCGGTCGGCGTCCATTAGCGTCTCGCTGGAAGGTCGAAACCAGGCGGCGGCTGATCTCGTCGGCCACCTCGGCAAGATTCATTAACTGGCCGGAGCCGGTGGGACATTCCACACGAAACGAGTCGTTGTAGTACTCATGAAATCGGCGGAGCGCCTGGATCAATAAAAAGTTCACCGGAAACCAGATGGGACCGCGCCAGTTGGAATTGCCGCCAAAAAGCCCTGTAGTCGATTCCCCCGGTTCATAGTCAACCTGGTGATTGACGCCGGCAACATCCAGCATGTAAGGATGCTCTTTGTGATAGCGCGAGAGAGCACGAATACCGTGCGGCGAAAGAAATTCCTTTTCGTTGAGCATGACTTCAAGGATGCGACGAAGCTGTTCGCGATCAGCGATAGAAAAAAGCCTGCGCTCCTTGTGTCCCTCGGTCTCCATGCAGGCCATATGGTCAGTAAGGTCTTTGCGGTTTTCAATAAACCATTCCAGCCGCATTTTGAAGCCCGGCATGGAGTCCAGCAGTTCGGGCTCCATGATCTGCACCGCATAAAGAGGAATCAGGCCCACCATCGACCGGACGCGCAAAGGCATCCTTGTTCCGTCGGGCAAATGAAGCACGTCATAAAAGAAGCCGTCTTTTTCATTCCACAGGCAGAGGCCGTCATCGCCAAGATTGTTCATGGCTCGCGCAATATAGATGAAGTGCTCCCAGAATTTGCTGGCGACGTCCTGATAGATGGCATCGCCTGCAGCCAGTTCCAGCGCGATGGCCAGCATGTCGAGCGAGTACATTGCCATCCAGCTCGTGCCGTCGGACTGCTCAATGTTTCCCCCTGTCGGCAAGATCGAACTGCGGTCAAACACTCCGATGTTGTCCAGCCCCAGGAAGCCGCCCTGAAAGACGTTCATGCCTTCCGGGTCTTTGCGGTTGACCCACCAGGTAAAGTTCAACAGCAGCTTGTGAAATACGCGCTCCAGAAATTGCGTGTCGCCTTTGCCGCCGTTCTTCGCTTTGTCGATCAGATAAACCTGATACGCGGCCCAGGCGTGCACCGGAGGATTCACATCGCCAAATGCCCATTCATACGCGGGGATCTGGCCGTTGGGATGCATGTACCACTCGCGCAGCATGAGCACAAGTTGGTCCTTGGCGTAGCTGGCGTCGATCAATGCCAGTGAAACGCAGTGAAATGCCAGGTCCCAGGCCGCGTACCACGGATACTCCCATTTGTCGGGCATGGAAATAATGTCAGCGTTGTAGATGTGTCCCCACGCATGGTTGCGGCCGCTCTTGCGCTCCTGCGGCGGCGTTGGCTCGGCCGGATCGCCAATCAGCCAGTCGCGCACAACATAGCGGTAATACTGCTTGGTCCATAACAGACCGGCAAACGCCTGTCGCATCACGTTGCGCGTGTCGTCATCAGCGGTGGAAGGAATCACGCTGGCATAAAACGCGTCGGCTTCGGATTTGCGATCTGTGAATACGCTTTCAAATTCCTTGCCCAGGGCCTGTGACGCAGCAAATTCCGGCTGGTTCTTCTTGAGCCGCAGCTTGATTGAAATTTCTTCACCAGGCGGTACGGAGAGTTTGTAAAGCACTGCGGCCTTCGTGCCCTTAAGTTCTGGATTCACCGCCGCCGTTTTGCCTTCGATCACATAGCGATGAAACGCGTCCTTCACGTATGGCGAACCATTCTTTGCACCGAACAGCCGTTCGCTGTTCGTTTCGTTGTCAGTGAAAAGCGGCGTGCCGCCATCAGCAAGGTAAAGGCGATATTCGCCGATCTCGCTTTCCTGCGCAAGTATTGTGCCTGTCTTTTTGTCCCAAGCCAGTGCAGGCTTGGGCTTTCCTGCCCATGACCATGTATTGCGAAACCAGAGCGTTGGCAAAAGGTGAATCTCAGCGGCTTCCGGTCCCCGATTCGCTACGGTGATGCGAATGCATAAATCGTCCCAGTCTGCTTTGGCATACTCGACAAACACATCAAAGTAGCGGTCTTCATCAAACACGCCGGTATCCATCAGTTCGAATTCAGAATCACTTTTAGAGCGGCGGCCATTCTCAGCTACTAACTTTTCATAGGGATATTCCGCCTGCGGATACTTGTACAGATACTTCATGTAGGAATGTGTGGGAGTGGAGTCAAGATAGAAGTAATACTCCTTCACATCCTCGCCGTGGTTGCCTTCGCTGCCGTTCAGGCCAAAGAGTCGTTCTTTGAGGATGGAATCTCGTCCATTCCACAAAGCCAGCGCGAAGCAAAGACGCTGGTGGCGGTCGCAGATTCCCGCGATACCGTCTTCATTCCAGCGATAGGCGCGTGACCGTGCATGGTCATGCGGAAAATAATTCCACGCTTCGCCCGTGGCGCTGTAGTCCTCGCGAACTGTTCCCCACGCCCGCTCGCTGACATACGAACCCCAGACCCTCCAGGGAGCGGTGTGGTCTTGCGATTCCGTAATGCGGCGTTCTTCTGCGGTCATGCCTTGCACTCGAGCCTTCTGCTATTTCCTTTTCATCTGGCGGCGAAAGAGCGTATCCAGTCCGGCCTTGCTCTTCTCGTACTCTTCCTGTGATATTTTTCCGTTCACGCGATCCGTCTCCAGTTGGAAAAGTTCATCCTTCAGCACATCCAGCATGTCGCCTTGCGGCGGTTTAGCCGCTTGGCTCAGCGCCTGCGCTTTTTTGGAGTCGCCACTTTTCTTGGGCTTGCGCCCACCAGACTTTCGGCGAACCGTTTTACGCCACAGAACCAGTGCGAGGCCGATCATCACACCCACGATCGCACCACCGATATACCAGATGGCACCATTCTTGGCTGCCGTTGCGCCATCGGGTGTCTCCGTCGGGTTGTTGTTATTGTCGTTCGGCTGTGTGTCATTCCCGCTTGGCACGTCGCCGGGGATTAGCCCCTCGCCTGAAACAGAGAATTTAACTTCCTGATTTGCGGCCACGTTCTTGGCGAAAAAGACAGCTAGCCCGGCTTCGTCAACGTCCTGGGCAAAGCCACCGGAAACGCCGTTAAACTTCATGCTCTTCGGCAGCAGCACGCCTAGCTCGCTCAATTGTGTTTCCGGTTTGAGGGAAAACTCATGTGTCCCGCTGTACGGCACCTTATAAGTCACTTCAAACCGCGTCTCTCCCGGACGGATGGGAAAATCGTAAGCGTAGCGGTTCTTTGTGCCGGAAGGAACAGAGGCCACCGTAAGCGGCATCCCACTTGGCCCGGTGAGCGATGCTTCGCCCATCTCAGCACCGTCCGGCAGCGTGACGGCAAAAGTCTGGTTGCCAATTTTGCTGCGCGGAGGCTGTGATTGGTTCTGGAGAATGTACGACTCTTGAACGTCCAGGCTGCCGCCGCCGGCTTGAAGATGAAAGACACGCGCATCGGTGGCAAGTCCGTCCACTTGAGTTGCCGCATCGTAAACGGTAATGTCAGCTGTCGTAGCGCCAGGCGGGGCGGACTTGAAATAGTTCACGCTCTGCCGTGCCACGCGGACCAGGTGCTGCGCGCCTTCGTCCGGTACATTCAGTGTGTAGTGGCCCTGGCTGTCGGTTTTGGTCTTTGCCACTTCGTCCATGCCGTTGGCCAGCGAGAGCAGCACCACTTCATCGCCCACGGAGGGTTTGTTCGTGGTCGCATTGGTGACGGTCCCCGTGATCTGCGCGGCAAACGCGGCCGCGGATGCCAACAAGCTGAATGATAGTGCTGCAATCCAATTGCGGTATCTCAAATGTCTGGCTCCGCCGTGCCTTCTATCTATTTTGATTGCTTCCTGGCCCAGGTATCTTTTAATGCCACGGTGCGATTGAACACCAGCGCTCCGGGCTTTGAGTCCGGATCAACGCAAAAATATCCCAGCCGCTCAAACTGGTAGCGCGTACCCGCCTCCGCTGACTTCAATGACGGTTCAAGCTTTGCGTCGGTTACGGTTTCCAGCGAATTCGGGTTCAGGTTCGCGGTAAATTCCTGGCCCTCAGGAACGTCGTCGGGATCTTCCTTGGTGAAGAGGTTGTCATAAAG
>DATCAX010000783.1:0-5283 GCA_036512375.1 Candidatus Angelobacter sp.
AATTGGTACAAAATTCCGCCATGGCATCCATCCTTGGACTGAGGCTTACGAGGGCTGCAATTGTAACCTGCCTTAAGATGGGGCGCGGCGCAGACGATTGCCAGCTGTTCGCACCATGCACTTTGGCTCTGTATCCCCGAGCAATATTTACCCGGTAAGCCTTAGCCGGGAACTAGCCTGGCCTAAGGTGTAAGCCGTAAAGCAATGAAAACAAAGGGCGAGCTTTGGAGCTTTTGAATCATGAGTTTGGCAATCGCAATGCACTAGTAGGAAGCGTAGCGTTATGCAGCATCTGGGAGTTAGGCTGAAGCCCTGTCACCAAAGCGTGACCCCGATGCTCGAACGACCCCGGTTCGGAGGACTTTTCCCAATGAAGAATTATCTATTGTCGTTATCGCTTGTGGCCGCCATGGCAATTCCCGCGGTTGCACAGCAAAATCAACAGACCCCATCAGACCAATCCCAGGCGCAACAGGCCCAGAGCAACGATCAGTCCGCAACCGGCAAAGATCCGTTGACCTACACGCGCAAAGAGGGCTTTTGGGGACATTTGAATCCCTTTGCTCGCAAGAAATATGTTAACCGGCAGCTGGATCCCGTCCGCGGCCGCGTGAATGAGCTCGACGAACTCACCGCCAAGAACGCCAAGCTGATTGCTGACGTGGACGCACGTGCTACTGAAGGTATCCGCAACGCCATGAGCAAGGCCAATGAAGCCGATACGCACGCGCTGGACGCGGGCAATCGCGCCAACCAGGCTCAGCAGACCGCGCAACAGGCGCACACGCGCATTGCCACTGTAGAAGATACGGTCAGCAAGATCGACCAATATCAGCCCATCACGCAAGCTGAGATTCGCTTCCGCGCCGGACAAGGCGCCCTGAGCAAGAACGCGAAAGAAGCTCTTGACCAGATGGCGACCTCGCTGAAGAACCAGAAGGGCTACATCGTGGAAGTGCAGGGCTTCTCTCCCGGCAACGGCACCACCGCCATTGAGAATTCGCGTGAAATGGCGCAGATGGTCGTCCGTTACCTGGTCCTGAATCATGAGATTCCGGTCTACCGCATTTACACGGTTGGTATGGGCAACGCTCCTATCCAGGCAGAAGACGGCAAGATCCACCGCCAGAAGGGTGGCAAAGTTGAGATCAGCCTGCTTAAGAACGGATTGGCTGACCTGAACGCCAGCAACAGCTCTGCTCCGACGACTGGCAGCGGCGTTACCGCCACTCCGGCCAGCGAGCCGGCAACGCAGTCCGCTCCGGCGACGCAGCCTGCTTCTCAGCCGACCACTGATCAGCCGGCCCAGAAGCCGCCGCAACAGTAAGCAAGGTTTCTGTAATTTCTCTAACCAAACGCACCCCTCCTGCCTACGTGGCGGGAGGGGTTTTTTACTGGACATCACAAAGCGCCGTGATCCCACAGAGCGATCATGATTCGTCGCACAGTTCGACGAACTAACCTTCCTCGGCATCCGCCTCTCCCCTTCTCCGGCATCCGCCTCTCCATTGCCGCCTTCTCCTTTATCAAATCTTGCTTCTCTTCAGGCACCCTCTTGGCTGCCACCAGGCTCTAACTGAAGGAGAGACTATCAAGCCGCAGAGACGGCCCAGCTTTCCGTAAGCCTCATTTTTCAGTCCAGGGCCGGAGGGGTTCGCCGACAATCTGGTTCGTCGCAATCAAAGACTTGCAGCGTCTATCACCCCATTGCGGAAGTGCGTCCGTTAAGAATTTTCAGGCTTGCCGAAACAAGTCCGGTTGAACGAAATTGAAACGAAAAGAGGAAATTGACATGCGTTACATTACTGCATTCAAAGTGGCCGCTTTGGCCTTGGGTCTGGGCGGAGTCGCAATAACCTGCCAGGCGCAAGCACCCGGCGGTTCTTACCAGCAAACCTGCAGAGACATTGGCGTTCGCGGTTCAACCCTGTCTGCCACCTGTAAGGACGAAGGCGGCAACTGGCGGAGCACGCAACTTTCTGACTTCCAGCGTTGCAACGGTGAGATCCAGAACCTGAACGGAAACCTCAGTTGCACCGGCGGAAATGGCGCTGGCAACAATGGCAACTATAACAATGGCAACAATGGAGACCGCCGCGACGGCGACAACCGTGACGCAAATAGCCGCGATGCCAACCACAGTGGTGATCGCGACCATGATCAAAACGGAAATTACAGGAACGAATCCAACGGCCCGCGAGGCTCGTATTCCCAGACCTGCCAGAACATTCAGGTAAATGGGGACACGCTCCAGGCCAGCTGCCAGAAGAAAAATGGCAAGGCAAAAAATTCCACTCTTCGCAACTATCAGCAATGCAGAGACATCCAGAACGATAACGGAAAGCTGCGTTGCAGCAGGTAACCGTGTCCACTCATCTGCGCCATCAAATCGCAGAGCAGTGAGCTAAAAACTGAGTAGAGCCAGCCAGCCATACCGCGACTTGTACATCGCACCGGCTGGCTCTTCGCTTTTTGCTGACTGAGTGTCGTCGGTTTCTTTTGCCTTCCTTCAAGACTCTCATCCCCTCGCAGTGTGAATGGACTACAGCTCATCAAACCAATTTAAAATTGTTTGCGATGCACCCTATATTTCCCAGCGTCCTTTCCAATCTACTGTTATGAAAGGCAGGTTCATCCACCTCAAAATTCGTCACACCCCCTAAATCCGCTACACTTCCAAATTCCAAGGCCAGAGTTCCCGTAAAAACTCTGGCCTTATTTTTGGCAAAACATGCAGCATCACCAAGAAATGAAACTGCGAAAATAATCTCGCCCGAAACCAATTCATTTACACTCCCGTAATGGTCTGGCATGTTTAAACGATCCGTTTCCTGGTTCAGAGATCGCTTCTGGGATTCTCTCGGTCCCGGTCTCATTACCGGCGCTGCCGATGACGACCCATCCGGCATCGCAACCTATTCCGTAGCGGGAGCGCAGCTCGGAACCAGCCTGTTGTGGACGGCCCTGATTACATGGCCGCTGATGGCTGCCGTACAAATGATGTGCGCCCGCATCGGAATGGTCTCAGGCAGGGGGCTGAGCGCGGCCTTCAAGGCCAAATTTCCCCGACCTCTCGTGCTCGTTGCCATTGTTGCATTGCTGATTGCCAATACCATCAATATCGGTGCCGACCTCGCCGGCATGGCAGATGCCGCCCAGATGCTCACTCATATTAGTTCGCATCTCTGGGTTCTGGTTTTTGCCGTCGGAATCTCCTGGGCCACTGTCAGACTGCGCTATTACCAGATTGCCCGGACGCTGAAATGGCTTGCCCTGATTCTCTTCGCCTATGTCATTGATGCTTTCGTGATTCATCCCGATTGGGGCATCGCGTTGCGCAATACGTTTATTCCTTCCATGCCGCATGGCAAAGAAGCATGGCAGACCCTGGTCGCAATTCTGGGCACCACCATCAGCCCCTATCTCTTCTTCTGGCAAGCTTCCCAGGAAGTCGAGGAAGAGAAGGCGGCAGGCCGGAACACTCTGGAGCGCCGCAAGGGAGCAACCGCTGATGAGATCCGTACTCGGCAATTCGATGTCGGAATAGGGACCTTTTTCTCCAACCTCGTAATGTATTTCATCATCTTGTCCACAGCCTTCACCCTGCACAGCAGCGGCAAGACAGATATTGAAACATCCAAGGATGCAGCCACGGCCCTTCTGCCGCTGGCCGGACCGATGGCCTATGCGCTTTACACTGTCGGGATCATCGGCGTGGGGCTTCTGGCGATTCCAACTTTGACCGGCTCAGCTGCCTACGCATTCGCTGAAACTCTGGGCTGGCGTCAGGGTCTGGACAAACAACTTAAGCAGGCAAGGTCGTTTTACCTGGTCATCCTCGCGTCCACCGTTGCTGCTGTCATCATGGATTTTGCCAACATCAGCCCCGTCAAAGCTCTTTACTGGACGGCCATCATCAATGGACTTTTAGCGCCATTCCTGCTGGTGGGAATTCTGATCATCGCTTGCGATGACAAACTAATGTGCGGCCAGTGCAGCTCGATCCTTGGCCGCCTTGTTGTCGCCTTCATTACTATCGCCATGTTCGTGGTCGCGATCGCGATGTTCCTGGTATGAACCGCGTGTCGAACATTCCCCTCACGCCTGCTCCACGATCAACTCCTGGCAGGTGATGCAGTAGCGGCTCCACGGAACGGCGTTCAATCGATTGGCGCTGATTTCCTGGCCGCAATGAAGGCATTCGCCAAACGCGCCATTGTTGATTCGGCCGAGCGCCGCTTCCACCAGCATGAGCAGCCCGCGTTCCTGTGCCTGCTGCCGGAAAGTCATTTCCTTTGACAGTGACGCAGTCGCGCGGTCCGCTTCGTCGCGCCCAAAATCCTGAGCTTCGTTCCGTTCTTCCTGGGTACGCGTCAGGTTGTGGCGTAGCTCCTCACGCTTTTTGCTGAGGAGTTCTTCAAATTTTGCAATCTTGGCTTTTTCCATACGCAATCACTCAACCATCGAAATCCGGACGGGCTGCTATGCCCCGTGCAGAAGCCTCTTCAATATCTTAATTGAGATTTAGGTTGTCCGTCGCAATGTCCGTCTGACGCGAACTCCGCCACGCAAACCACGCCACCGTTCCCACCATTCCCACCCATGCCACCAGCCGCGTGAAGTTCCCAATCTGAATCGCGTGCCGCAGCATGCCCAGGCTGGAAAAGATTCGGACCCAGTCATGTTCCGCTTCGCCGCCGCCAACTGTTACCAGCGGCAACTCAAGCCGCAAGGCGTCTGCCATATATGTCGCTACGCCCGTCAGGCTGTGAAAGAACGCAAACGCGCAGAACGCCGTGCCGGGCAGCTCGCGCCGCACCGCAAAACTTACTGCCAGCAGCGCGGGAACCAGCAACTGAAGCAGCGTTCCACCCCACAGCCCGAGCGTTTCTCCCATCCAGCCAAACAAGAGGTGCCCGCCTTCATGGATAGGAAGATGGACGTTATCGAGCAACGTCAACTGGCCCCAGTTCAGAGCAAGGTACAAAAGCAGCAAAGCGTAAAAGATGGTCCAGCCGACAAGCTGGATGCGGGAAACCGGCTGCCACTCGACTTCGGGAAGATGCATTCGCCTTAAAGAGATACCACATGGAGCGGCGGCGTTCGTAAGGCATTCAGCGCAGGGGATATTACTTTAGGGTGACGCCTGGCCGGAGAACTTCGTGATGTGCAACTCCGATCCGGAACTCGCGTCTGCAGCTCTGAAACAGATGAGTACAAACATCCCGCACCCTGAAGTCACTGCGATCCAGCCAGCCACCCGCCGATTTAACAATTGTTACC
>DATCAX010000784.1:0-3507 GCA_036512375.1 Candidatus Angelobacter sp.
TTTCCCGCAGATCTTTTTTCAAGACCGCTGGCCTTGGTGCTGCCGTGGCTGCCACTGCAAGCTTCCCTACCGAACTGCTGAGTTGGGCAGAGCCGCCGCGCACTGTCGCTCCCGGCGGGCCGATTCTGCTGAACAGCAATGAGAATGCTTACGGGCCGCTTCCCAGCGTGCTAGCGATGAAGAACCCCTTTCAGGATGCGAACCGCTATCCTGACCGCGGATATGACAAGCTGAAAGAGCGCATCGCCGCCATGCATAAGGTGAAAGCCGAGCAGGTAACGCTGGGCTGCGGCTCAACGGAGATCCTTAAAATCGCCGCCAGCGCATTTACTGGTCCGGGCAAGAAGCTGGTGATGGCTGCGCCGACGTTTGAAGCTATTGAGTTTTATGCCAAGGCAGCGAACGCCGAAGTGGTCAAAATTCCGCTGGCGGCCAGCTACTCTCACCAGCTGGTGCAGATGGCAGAGGCTGTCGGGAAAGACGGCGGGCTGATCTACATCTGCAACCCCAACAATCCCACTGCCAGCGTCACGCCGCGCCGCAGCCTGGAAATTTTTATCCGTAACTTGCCGCCCAACACCTACGTGCTGATGGATGAGGCTTATCATGACTTCGTCCCGGTGGCCGCTGACTATATCTCTTTCCTTTCAACCCCGATCGACGAAGACCGCGTCATCGTTGCCCGCACATTCTCCAAGATTTACGGCATGGCTGGCCTAAGGCTGGGATATGCCGTTACTTCGGCCAAGAACAGCAAAGCCCTGGCGGCGCATAAACTTGAGGACAGTACCAACATCCTGGCTCTGCGCGCAGGCCTTACTTCTCTTGAAAATGAAGACGAACGCAAGACAGCAGCAATGCGGAACGGCTTTGACCGCGACGAGTTCCAGCGCCAGGCAACGTTACGCAAGCTGCAGGTGATTCCCTCCTGGACAAATTTTGTAATGTTCAATACCCAGCGTCCCATCCGAACGGTGATTGATCATTTCAAGAAGAGCAACATCCGGATTGGCCGCCCCTTCCCGCCCATGGACACCTTCGCCAGAATCTCTCTAGGGCAGCCGGATGAGATGAAGGCATTCTGGCAAGTCTGGGACAAGCTGGCAGCAGCGAAGTAGGCGCCGCGCGCAGCAATTTACATGACATCTAAAGAATTGCCGGGATTGGTTGTTGCATGCTGAAGAGTGTTCCCGTAGAGACGTAGCATGCTACGTCTCTACCGTTCAGTTTGCGTCCGTTCGTGCAAAGCCGGCAGGCGGGAGCATTTTCCTGAATCCTTCCGCTAAATCTGCCGCTCCTGTCCTGGCAGGAGACAACTTCTCCAAGGCCCACTCCATCTCTCTAAAGGATTCCATCCCGAGGGAGAGACACATGCCGCTACTGGATCAGGCTGCCAAATTTGCCACCAACAAATTGCCCAAAGTGATTACCCCAAAGGCCCATGCCATCATTGACTACGCCATGGCAGCATCCTTCTTCGGCATGGCCGCCTTTTTCTGGAGGCGGAATAAACGCGTAGCGGTAAGCGCCCTGGTCTGCGGCGCGGCGGAAACCATCACCGCTCTCTGTACCGACTATCCCGGTGGCGTGGTCAAAGAGATCACGTATGAAACTCATGGCACCATTGACTTCGGCCTGAGCGGCATGGTCGCCAGCCTCCCAGATTTGCTCCGCTTCAGCGACGAGCCGGAATCCCGCTTCTTCAGAATGCAGGGCCTCGCCCTGGCTACCGTCACCGGCCTCACTGATTTCACCGGCACTGGCGAAGGCGGACAGATGGAAGAATTGGATGAACGGTCGGCGTAGGCAGCAGCTAGCAATTAGCAAATAGCAATTGGCCAAACCGCTTTCAGAGATTTAGCCTTGCCAATTGCTAATCGCCAATTGCTATTTGCTCTCTTTCTCCTCCTTTCCACAACGCATTGCGTTATACTCCGCAAAGAACGTCATCCCCCGAGGTGTAGTGCAACTATGTCATTGAAGCTTGCTCGCGAACTGGAACCTGAAACGGAAACAAGAACCGGCGACGATTTTCCCGCGCTGGAAGAGAAAATCTATAAAGCCATTGAGCTGCTGAAGTCGGCGCGTGAAGGCAAGGCGTCTGCGGAGCGCGATGCCAATCGCCTGCGTGAGCAGCTGGAAACGCGCGAAGAAGAATTCGACGTGCTGCGCGGTGAGATGATCGCCCTGAAAAAAGAGCGCGAAGAAGTCCGCGGGCGCGTGGAGAAGATGCTCAAGCAGATCGATGCCCTGGTGACCGAGAGCTAACCATGGCTTTCGTCGCGCACAACATGACCACAACTCAATTTGAACTGCACGGTTATGACGTGGTGCAGACACTGGGCCTGGTGCGGGGAATTATTGTACGTTCCCGCTCAATCTTCGGCACGATCGGCGCCAGCCTGCAAACCCTGGTGGGCGGCAACATTACGCTGCTGACCGACCTTTGCGAAAAGACCCGCCAGGAAGCGCTGGACCTGATGCTTCAGCATGCCGGACAGCTCGGCGCCAATGCCGTAGTCGGCGTTCGCTATGACGCTACGGAGATCATGCAGGGCGTCACCGAAGTTCTGGCTTACGGGACAGCGGTGGTGGTGCACCCCAAACGCAGCTAAGGCGCGAGCCCGGCCAGCGCGGCGAGCGACCTGCAACAGGAGCAGAAGCACCTAAGTCGGGTGGGATTCACAAGCGGTTTGGAGCGAAGCGACAAGTTAAAGGGCAACAAGTGAGTCGCGAGCCCGGCCAGCGCGGCGAGCGACCTGCAACAGGAGCCTAAACACCTCTCGTTGGAAAACTGGCGCTCCAGCGGTTTGAAGCGAAGCGACAAAAATAAAGACTTGACCCAGCGCCAACTCGAACGATAATCAATTCAGCAGAAGTTTTTTTGAAGGAGAATCAGCTTGGTGACTCAACCGACAGCAGCGCCGCCCGTCCGAGTGGAAATCTACGATCAGGTTTACAACCTCCGCGGCGTGGATGCGGAGTACATCTTGAAGCTGGCGGAATTCGTTGACGGCAAGATGCGTACCGTCGGCGAGCAGACGTCCACCATCGATTCCCTGCGGCTGGCCGTTCTGGCGGCGCTGAATATCGCCGACGAATATCACATCCTCAAAAAGAAATACGATCTGCTGGCGGGCGAATTCAATCGCCGTGCCGGACAGCTGGCCGGCGCGCTGGACGAAGTTTTGCAAGACGAACGCCGCGCGGGCTAGATCGTCAATTCTGTCGCTTCGCTCCACACCGCTCAATGGCATCCTCGCCTATAGTTTTCCTGCGCCTGATGCAGGCGGCTCGGCGCGCAAGTCGGCCTCGCCGCTTATGTTGGCAAAATTTGCCGCTTGGCTTCGCTTAGAGAATCGCGTTACGCCGTAGAGACGTAGCATGCTACGTCTCTACATATTGACTCTCGGTTCACACACGTTGCAATATGACTGTCAGTACTTGCAAACCTAAGTGCTAAAAAGGCCATCTGGCCACTTGCCATCTACTCTGCTTTTCTTTAGC
>DATCAX010000785.1:0-5928 GCA_036512375.1 Candidatus Angelobacter sp.
AACAGTTCGGCATCCTGACCCGCGCCCGCGGTGTCGAACAAATCTTTCACCATGGTCAACGCGCCATTGTGGTGCTGAATCATCCCTGTCAAAAATAAATGGTCGAACTCGGCGTCCTTCGCCTTCCGTAGTGCTTCCATCTGTTCCGGTGTAAGCATACCGGGCATAAGGGGCATCGGATGGCTGCCCATGTCCCGCATTTCTGGCATCGCCATGGAAACTGGTTCTCCACGGGCCGCCAGCCAGCGCCTCATAAACTTGATCTCGTCCGACTGCGAGCTACTGATGCGCGCCCCAAGCGACCGCAGATCCCTGTTCTCCGTATGCGACGAAATCAGCGCCGTCATCTTCACCGCTTGCGAATGATGCATGATCATGCCTTGCATGAAATCCACTTCCGCTTGCGACCGTGGCGGCGGCTTTGCCGTTGCGGATGGCGGCAGCCTCCGGCTTGGCTTACCTGGCGCACCCGGCTGAACCACTACAGGGGCGGCCGGACCACTCTGCTGTGCGTGCGCAATAGAGCAGAAGAAATCTGTCGGAGCACTCGCTGCCAGAACGAGGCCCAGGCCACACAACACTGCAAAATCTCGTGCCCACTGGAGCGTGCGCTTGCGGGGAAAGCGGTACAGCCACCAGTTCGGAACATTGGTAAACATTCTCGTTTGAATTCGATTAAAGCTGATCACGGAAATACTAACATTTTCAAGGACTCTCTCACGGCAGACGGGACGTGCCGGTCGGTGGGCCCAGTTCCCAGTGGTTGCTTCGTGGAAAGCTCTCCGGGGAATGAAGGTGAACTTATCTTCCGGCGTGGAGACAAGGGATTGCCTTGGGATGCGGTGCTCGATTCAACACGTCATACGGCCCAAACAGACCTTGGCGCGGCTGGGGCAGTCGCGTTTACAATACAGGCAATCGCGGGACATGCCTCTGTGATGACCTTGCAGTACATGCGAAAGTGGCGGAATTGGCAGACGCACCAGACTTAGGATCTGGCGCCGTAAGGCGTGGGGGTTCGAGTCCCCCCTTTCGCACCAACTTTGTTGTGCTCAGACGGAACGGTTCGATTTCTTCGGCACTACGCATGCCCTTATTGCGTCCCAGGTACTAGCACCTTTGTCTGTCAACCTGCATTGTATAAACCCTCGAAATATGTTGAAATCTGATACACCCAGTACGTCGTTTGGATACACTTATGACCCAGGCGACGACCCAATCTTGTCTATCTTGTTGAAAACAGGTTTAGGTCGTCCAGTTGCCTGCTATCAGGGGATAACCCAAACATGCGCTCTACCAAATGAAATGTCCAGCCATCATCGTCCGGATTATTACGGCCTTACTCGCCCTGGTGAGTACGCATGTCTTTTCCCAGCAGACTCCGGAACAGGAAATTGCGCAGATCGTCGCACAAAGTCGCCAGGCTCTTAGCGACCACGATGAGCAAAAAGCCCTCTCGTACATTCAAGAAGGGCTGATCAGGTTTCCGAATCGCGAAGAATTGCCACTCCAATTGGCGCGAATCTATGTGGAGCAGAAGCACGATCGTCAGGCAATCGGCCTGCTGAACTCCATTCTGCTCTCGAACCCAGCCAGCCGGAATGCCAAGATCGAACTGGCGCAGATTTTTGGTTATCGTGAAAACTATCGAGAATCTGACCGTCTCTATCGCGAACTACTCACGGCCAGCCCGGACGACGAAGCCGCCGCGCTCGGTTTGGTCCACAATCTCACGCTCGAAGGAAAAAAAGCTGAAGCTCGCGCGCAACTGCAGGCGGCATTTGCGCGGCATCCCTCCAGTCTTCAGTTGCAGCAGTACAGTGATTATCTGACGGCGGACCCCGTCGAAAGCCAGCCCAGAAAACTCCATCGTATTCAAAACACCGAATCGTTCTTCGCGGATACTTCAGGCAACCGCTCTGTTTACTCCAGCCAGGGACTGGTCTACCAGTTCAGCAGGAATTTCACCAGCCGGATGCGGCTTGACGAAACATCTCTCTGGAAAACTGGCACTTCCACTGCGACGTTGCTTTCCGGCACCGCCGACACGCGATTCCGCTTTGGCAAGTATGTCGCTGTACGCACCAGCCTGGGCGCCGTGAGGTTTGCCGATACCAGCAGCCGTCTTCTTTATGGCGGCGATCTTGAGCTGTTTCCGCTGAAGGGGCTAACTCTCTCCGGCGGCTTCGCCCGTTATCCCATCGCGCCCACGTTTGATTCCACGTTGTTTAATCTGCTGGCAGAAGGCTGGCACAGCCATCTTGATTACCACGCCTATAACTTTTCTGTTACTGGCAGTTTCTCCCTGACGCACTACTCTGACGGCAATCATGGCGAGCGTGAATGGGCGGAAGCGTTGCGCTGGTTCCCCTGGCATGACAACCAGTTCGCCCTTGGCGGCGGCTACGCCTTCCGCCATATCCATTTCACCAAGGATCTGAATCACGGATACTTCAGCCCTAACCAGTACCGCAGCCATCTGGCTGCAGCCGGTTTTCGCATGCGGCTGGGCAAGCACTATCGTGGCGAATATCTGGGCTATGGCGGCGCTGAAATCCTGGAGAACTTTGCCGGGTACTCACCCGCCGGTGAAATGCTTCTGAAAAACGATTTCCTGTTCGGGCCGTGGGACCTTTCCGCGGACTATTCCTATTACCACCTTATACAAACCACAGGCGCTTTTCGTGCGAACGCCGTGAGCGTGACGCTTGGGTACAAGTTTTAACGCGTATAAGTTTTGACGCGTACAAGTTTTAACGGGGACAAGATTTAGCAGTCTTGACAGCTATAGAAAGGCTCTCGGATGTCAGTTAGTAAAACAACTCGTAACTTCAGGGTCCTGGTGGTTGATGATGACGATTCCACCCGCAGCCTGCTCAGTTCAGTGCTGGAGGCCGAGGGCTATGAATGCCTCACGGCCAACAGCGTGGCCTCAGCAGACGTGATACTGCGGCAGGAGACAGTGCAACTGGCTCTGCTCGACCTTTATCTGGGTACGGCCAACGGCCTCAATGTGCTTGATCTTATAAAAGTCCTGCAGCCGCAATGCGCCTGTGTGATCATGACGGCGCACACCAGCGTTGAAACCGTCACCAAGTCGCTGGGCTCCGGCGCCATCGAGTATCTGGGAAAGCCTTTGCTCATCGACGACCTTCTGGCTCTGGTGCGCAAGGTACAGGCCAGTAAACGAGCATCAAGCGAAGCTACCGCCATTGTTGACGAAGGCCCGGAGACGTCCATCATCGGACGCACACCCAAAATGCTGGAAGTCTATCGCGCCATTGCGCGGGTGGCTCCAACGGAAGCCAGCGTCCTGATTCTGGGCGCAAGCGGAACCGGCAAAGAACTGGTCGCGCGGGCGTTGCATGATCACAGTTCGCGCGCGGACAAGCCATTTGTCCCGGTGAACTGCGGCGCGCTTCCAGAAAACATTCTGGAAAGCGAACTCTTCGGCCATGAAAAAGGCGCGTACACCGGCGCCGATAGCAGCCGTCCGGGCCTGTTTGAAGCGGCGCACGGAGGCACTTTGTTTCTCGACGAAATCTCTGAAACCAAGCCAGGCTTCCAGGTCAATCTTCTGCGTGCCGTGCAGGAGCAGCAGATCCGGCGCGTTGGTTCACATAAGTACACGCAGATAAACGTTCGCATTCTCGCGGCCAGCAACCGCGACCTGACCAGGATGATGACGGAGGGCCGCTTCCGGGAAGATCTTTACTATCGTCTGAGCGTTGTAGTAATCAATCTTCCCGGGCTGGAAGAGCGCCGCGAAGATATTCCGCTGCTGGTGCAGCAGTTCCTGAAGCGTTCCAACCATAAGAGCAAGCGCAACATCAGGATCACTGACTCCGCGGTGAAGGTCCTGGCAAACGCCGCGTGGCCGGGCAATGTTCGTGAGCTGGAAAACCTGGTCGAGCGTCTGGGCATTTTCTGCTCGTCCGGCGAGATCGGTGTAGCCGACGTGGAACGTGAACGCCAGATCATCCGCACCAACGGCCTTCCAGACAAAACACCGCCGTCGTCTCTGGAAGACATGGAGCGGCAACATATTCTGCGTGTCTTACAGGAGCACGCTGGCAACAAGTCCAAGGCGGCTCGTGCTCTGGGCATCGAGCGGAAAACTTTGTACCAGAAAGCGCGGCGCCTGGGCATCGACTTGATGGTTGGCTGATTTCTATTCGCAATCAAATGAAGCTCTTCTCCAATTCGAAGCACGCTAAACCAGTCACCTGGGGACGCTGGATCAGGCTCAACTCAGTGCTGCTGGGGCTCGTGTGCCTGGTGAGCCTGAGCTTCCCTGTTTCCACGCTTAGCCAAAAGTTAAACGATTTCTTCTTTCGCGTGCGGCGTCCCCTGCCTGTTTCAGAGCGGGTCGCCATGGTGCTGATTGATGATGCCACGCTGGAGTTGCATGGACGCTGGCCTTGGCCGCGCGCAGAGTTGGCAAGACTCATTCGTGCCGTCAGCGCGCAAAACCCAAAAGCCATCGGCATGGATATTCTCTTGCCTGAGGTCGAAGATGAGCAAAATGATGCGGCACTAACCAGTGCAATCCGGTCTGCGCCCAACATCGTTCTGGCGGCAAAAATCTCCACCTCTCCCACCGGTAATTTGTGGATGGATCCGCAGCCTCGTTTCGCGCAGGCAGCCAAAGGTGTGGGACATGTGCAGGCCATTATCGATTTTGACGGCCTTTGCCGCAGCATTCCCGTCCAGGAACCAAGCGCTGACGGTTTACGTCCGGCATTCGCGCTCAAGGTGGCGGAATTGGCACAGTTCAGTTCGTCGGTAAGGCAGAAAGCGCCCGAAGCTAACTCGCCCGGAGTCGAGCGCATGACTACGGCCGCGCCGCTTCTCATCGACTATCGTCCGCAATTTGAGCCGGGCCAGGTGAATCCTCCGTTCGTCGTTGTTTCCGCTGGCGATCTTCTGGCCGGCAAGCGCGCCGAACAACTGGCAGGCAAGGCCGTATTGATTGGCTTCGGCGGCATCGACATCAGCGATCGCCTGATCACTCCCGTAAGCAACCAACTTCCCATGCCCGGCGTGGAAATTAATGCCAATGTAGCGGACATGGCGCTGGGCGGGCGGATGCTGTCACAGACGGGGAACGTTAGCCAGCTAACGCTTGTAGTCTTGATGAGCGCGGTATCACTGTGGGTGGTGGTGCGATATCCCGGAGTGCGCGGACTCATGGTTCTCGTCGGCATGCTGGGTGGCGGATATCTTGCCGCATATTTTCTGTTTCAGGATTTTCATCGTCTGCTTTCATACGGACCGTTATTGGTCGCCGGTGTGCTTGCCGCGCCTATCGCGCAATTGGAGAACCTGCTCATTGTCGATCGCGAGGTAACATCGCGGCTGCAACAGTTGCGCGCTGCCATCAGTCCACACTACGGACATCTAAAGCCCGCGCAGCCCGGGTCTGACCTCGCCAGATGGCCTGCATCAGACCAACTCCATTGGAAGCTGGCGGCGCTGAAGGATCTTCAGGCAGAACTGTCTTCGCTTTATTCCTTCAACCACACCCTGCTTGAAACCATGAACGAAGGTCTTGCCGTTTATGGCGCCGACGGTGTCCTCCTCTTCAGCAACGAAACGTGGAATGCGTTTTGCACGCGGCAGTCTGTTGTCACCGACCAACTTTCCAGCGTGGCGCAACTTGCCGGAGGCTGGCAGGCGCTGGCTGCATTGCCGTCCGAGGCTGCATCCTGGG
The DNA here is from genome assembly GCA_036512375.1 of Candidatus Angelobacter sp. GTDB lineage: Bacteria > Acidobacteriota > Terriglobia > Terriglobales > Acidobacteriaceae > Angelobacter. Next base: position 5,714 of record DATCAX010000785.1, read on the forward strand.
CAGAAAATGAAGTTTCGCTGGGCGAAGAGCTATGGCTTTTCCATGCTGTCCGCCTGCCCTGGACCTCCTTTGCCGAAGCAGGCGCTCTTTTGCTGATTGCTGAGGACATTACTGCGCGTCGCCAGCGTGATCAGGCTCGTTCTGAAGCGCTGAGCTTTGTGACGCACGAACTGCGCACGCCACTCATCTCTATTCAGGGCTTTTCTGAACTCCTG
>DATCAX010000786.1:0-3096 GCA_036512375.1 Candidatus Angelobacter sp.
AATCAGTGATACAAATACCGTCGTTTACACTCTTGCGTTCTCGCCTACCGGATCGAGTGCGCTGGATACATTGCGAGGCAAAGAGACGACGCGCCAGGGCCCGTTTCTCGACGTGATCCAGCTGATGGAACTGGCTCGACAGGCAATGCGTAAAAATGCGCCAAAAGCTGTGTCGTCTCTTACGGGGGGAGAATACGAGCTCTTCAAATCGCGCAAGAGCTTTGAAAACTTCATGATGGAATTCGCCAACCATCTTCATAGCCGCTATCTATTGCGCTTTGAGCCGAAAAATCCGCGGCCCGGCCTTCATGATGTGCGCGTTCGACTGAGAGATGCCGGAGACAAGGTAGTATTGGCCAGACGCAGCTACTGGGTGGATGACCCGGATAAGCCTCGGCAATAAGATTTTGGCAGTTCAAAGGTCTTATTCCTGAAGAAAACTGATCCGTTCGCACACATCCCAACTTGAAGCGCGCCTCCGGGGCTTCATCAGGACTGCGCTCTAGTCCGTAATGTCGTCAGCCAACGCGTCTGGGTTACGAGAGTACCCTTCCCGTCTGGGTGGATTGCTGACAGACTCTGCCTGCAACAGAAAGACGGATGAAAGGCGGAGCGATCAGATGAAATTCAGCGTATTTTGCAGTTTAATCCTGTGCGTCTCGCTGTCAGCGGCGGCACAAATAACCCCAAAAAGGCCCTCACAAGCCGGACCATCAGTCATTGCTGCCGCAGAACAAAAAGCCGTTGAAAACCAAAAAGAAATCGACGCAGTGACTGCGGAATTGAAAACTACATCTGGTCAGGAAGCTGATATCACCGCGCAATTAACGGCGTTGGACAAGGCGGATGCCGATTTGAAGAAGTCCGATCAGGCCCAGATCGATAGCGGCCAGATGGTGCAAACGCAGCTCAATAGGCTCAAGAATGAAACCTTGCCGGCATTACAGGCGCGCGGCAATGCCTGGGACGTTAAGCGCCAAAACCACATCAATAGCGGATGTCCCGCTGAAGGCGGGCGGATGCCAGTAGACCAAGCCAGCCGTTGTAACGCAGAGACGGACGCGCTCATGGCTGAGCGGGGCAGGATATTGGCAGATGTAGAATCCGCTGTCAATAAGAGAACGCAATACGAGCAACTGCGTGATGCAGTGACGGCCACAACGCTATCCAACGCGGCAAAGGAAAAAGCCAACAACGCCCAGCGTGATGCATTCAATGCCCAGAAGGCACAGCTGGATGCAGCGAAAAAGCGCCTGGAGGCCAAGCTCGAAGATCTCAAGAAAGGCATCGACTCCTGCGCCAGGGTGCTGACGCAGAGGGGCGCGAGTTGCGAGACGATCAAAGCACGGTGCGGGAACATCCAGTTCGATGGCAGCGACCCGGACCTTCCCGCTTCCCCTTATGACGGCCGGTGTGGTGCGCCCTTGGCCGGGAAACCCAAAACCGGCGGAGTGACAGCGAACAGATAAAGTCGGAACTCTTCAAGGACAATATGAAACATACCCTGATCACCATCGCTGCCCTCTTCATGCTTCTTCCCCTGGGGCTGGCCGAGGACCTGAGCGAAATCGCGCGGCAGCGAAATGAGGAGATCGCTCGCGAGTCCCAAGCCTTGAAAAACGCCGACGCTCAGATCGCCGAGTTCGAGTCCGATCTGGCTAAGGAAGAGAAATCAAACCTGGACTTGCAGGCAACAGAGACCAATCTTTTAACGGAAGGGAAGCAGTTGGCTTCAGATGCCCATGCCATGATGGCACGGGACAAAGCCTACGGGACCGAGGTGAAGCAGCAAATTGCCGAATGTCCCGAGAGCACCAAGGACGCGGCCCTGGCGCAACGCTGCCGCGAATGGAAGGCTAAACTCGACAAAGATCAGAAGGAAGTCAAGATCATCAGTAAGGACTGGACGGCGCGGAAGGAGAAATTCTTCGCCGCCCGGACCAAACTGGACCAGGACAGGGAGGCCAATAAAAAGGCCATTGATCACTTCGAATTTTCTATCCCCAACATGAAAGTCCAGCGCGACCGTATCCTCAAAGGTCTATGGGGGATTAATATCGAGGTCAAGAAATGCCAGGAAGCCATCAAAGGCTTTTCTGAAGAACACATGCACGCAGTCTGCGGGCAGATGTGGGACGGAAACAAGATGTATCCAGAGTTCTCTCCCGAACCCAGGGAAAGCAAAAAGCCCTAGCAGACATGCTGTGCCTGAGTTAGAAAGCACAGCCAGAGCTGTTTCCGTCGGTTCTTAACTCCACGGGTAGTGAGCGTGCTCACTACCATCTGCAACAATTGGCGCGATCTCCCGCCCGCGAAATGTCAATCGTTTGGTACAGAGTAGGCCTCAAATGACCCGGTTTTGGATGAACCGGGCAATTCCCCAGCCCGCAAAATTTATTTAATTTTTCTGTGCCATAAGGCGCTCCTTCTGTGTCCTATCAGACTAGCAGGCTCATCCGTCGACTGCTAAAAGAAGGGTCCCGGGCCCGGATCTGGGCCCTTTTTTAACCAATTTTTTCCAAGGATGGCGGACACTTATTACACAGGGACATTTGCGATATGTCTCAATACGTACGGATTCTACTTAGAATGTTAGGCGATTCTTTAAATCGCGTTTTAAAAGCCTGAAACAAGTGAATATGAGGAGCGCTCGCCGCATCTGCCGGCGGCTTAAGTGCTCCAAAATCTCAAACGCCGGAAGCGATCCGGCTCTGCCAGGGAGTTGTCGATGATCGAGCAAAAAAGCCAACGGTCTGTCCCAATGGGAAAGTTCTGGGTGGCCTTGCTGGGCTTTGCTATCTGCACGACCTGGGGATGCGGCGGCGGAAGCGCCAGCGCCGGCGGCCCTACACCCACGCCTACCCCGACACCTGTGCCAACTCCTACGCCTACTCCTCCGCCATTGCCGGCAGGGACGATTGGGCTGAAAGTGCTGGACACCAGCGTTCCGCCGGGTGGCATTTTCCAGTTCCAGCTTTCCAACACTGAGCCGAAGCCTATTGGCCACGGCAGCACGCGCCCGCAGGTTCCTACAGGGCCGGTACGCGGTGTAGCGGTGAATGATCCTTCCGGGCAGGCGGCGGGAATCGCGGTGAT
>DATCAX010000787.1:0-6217 GCA_036512375.1 Candidatus Angelobacter sp.
TTCCAGCATGTGGTCGAGAAATCGTATGCCGGTGGAGACTTCATACTGGCCGCGACCCTCAATGGTCAGCGCAAGCTGGATCTGAGTTTCCGTGGTGACCCGCCGGATGGAGGCCTTTCTCATCGAGCCACCTGTTTGGACGCTGGAAGGTGAGACAGCATCTGCTTCAGTTCGGCCATCAGCCGTTCCATCTCCTGCTGCTTACCAATGGTGATGCGCACGCAGCCTTCGCAGTCCGGGCGGTCACGCAACGCGATTCCGCGCGCGCGCAATGCCTCGAGAATAGCCCTTTTCTCCTCGCCGAACTGGCAAAGAATGAAATTGCCATGGCTGGGCCAGCACTTAAAATTCAGTTGCTCCAATTCATTGCGCAGCCATTCACGGCTGGTGACAACTTGCACAACGTAACTGGCGACAAATTGGCGATCTGCCAGGGCCTCCGCGAGACACTCCATGGCAAACGCGTTCACGTTGAAAGGAGAAGCCATGCGACGCAATACCGACATTTGTTCCTGATCGCCTGCGATCACGCCGAGCCGCAAGCCTGCCAGCCCATAAGCCTTTGAGAAAGTGCGCGCCACGAATAAGTTGGGCAGCTTGCCTATCTGGTCAATCATGGTCTGCCCGTAGAAATCGAAATACGCTTCGTCCAGCAGGATGGCGGCGCCAGGCGCGGCCTCAATCACTTGCAAAATGTCGGAGCGCGGCACGTCCACGCCGGTGGGGTTGTTGGGATTGCAGATGACGACGATCCTGGTCTTTTCGCTCAGGGCGTCAAGGACCCGCTGAACGGGGAAGCTGAACTCTGGTCCGGTGGGCACGCGCACGATTTTCGAGTTCTCCATTTGGGCAAACACTTCATACATGCCGAACGTCGGGACCACGATGAGAATTTCATTTTCCGGCTCCAGGTAGGCGCGACAAAGAAGATCAATGGCCTCATCCGCGCCGTTCGTGAGCAGAAGCTGTTGCGGTGCGACGCCCAGAAAATCGGCTGCCAGCTTCTCTCCTGCCTCGCGACGCGGATACTGTGCCAGTGTGCGGGCATCCATGCTGTTCAATTTGGCCAGAACGCGCGGTGAGCAGCCTGTGGTGCTCTCGTTCATGTCCAGACGGAGATCGATACTGGGATCGCTGAGCGGAGAATGGTATTCGCGCATCTCGCGGACGCACTTGCGCGCCTTAAGCATTTGCGGACCTCACTCGAATAGACTCTGCGTGCGCTTTCAGGCCTTCGGCTTCCGCCAGCGTTATTATCGCGGCAGCAATGCGATCCAGTCCGTCGCGCGACAGTTGCTGAACAGAGATGGTCTTAACAAAGTCCTGGACTCCAAGTCCACCACGAAACCGGGCTGCACCGCCCGTGGGCAGAACGTGGTTCGGGCCGGAAGCATAATCACCCGCTGCCTGCGGGGAATAGTCGCCGATAAAGATGGAACCCGCATTGTTGATATGCACCAGGTCTTCTTCATTCACGGTAATATGCTCGGCGGCAATACGGTTGGCGAATTCCAGGGCTTGCTCGTGGGAGCCAGCCACAAGAATTGCGCCATTCTCTTTGAGCGATAGTCTTGCAATTTCATTGTTGGCCGCAGCGAGCTTCACTTCAGCAGCTACTTTTTCCGCCAGAGGAGTTGATGACATAATGAAGACGGCCAGCGTGTCCGGATCGTGCTCTGCCTGGGCAACGAGGTCGGCGGCGATGAAACTTGGATCGCCCCGCTCACTCAGAATCACGACTTCAGTTGGCCCGGCGAGAAAGTCTATGCTGCAATCAAACGCCACCATCTTTTTGGCCGCTGTTACAAACAAGTTTCCGGGACCAACGATCTTATCAACCCTCGGGACAGTTGCTGTCCCATAGGCAAGCGCAGCAACGGCCTGCGCGCCACCGATTCTGTAGAATTCGCGCACGCCAAGAAAGTGTGCAGTGGCAAGAGTTTCCTGAGCAGGGCGAGGCGAGACTACGCGGATATCAAGAACGCCTGCCACCTGGGCGGGAATCACGGTCATGAGCATGGTGGAAGGCAGGGGATAGCGGCCGCCCGGAACGTAGCAGCCGGCAGATCGCAAGGGCCGCACTACCTGGCCGACGTTAATTCCTGGCGCCACGGCGTTGCGCCACTGCTGCGGCTTCTGCCATTCGCAATACTGTCTGATATTGCCGGTCGCGGTCTTCAGCGCCTGCTTGAATTCCTCTGAGACATTGTTCCAGGCCTGCTCAAGTTCGGCGTCGGCAACGCGGAGCGGCTGCTTCGATTTCAGGCCATCCAATTTTTCGGCATAGCGGCGCAATGCCCGGTCTCCATTCTTGCGGACGTCGGCAACAATACGGCTGACCGTCTTTTCCACGCGGGCAAGGTCGGAGGCGCCACGCTGTTCCAGCGTGCGAACAAAGGTTTCCGCTTTGCGGCCACGCAGCGTTCGCATTACAGCACCACCTTGTTCAAAGGATACTCAACTATGCCTTCGGCCTTAGCGGCTTTGAGTTGGGGCATGATTTTCCACGCGGTGGATTCCTCAATGATTGTATTCACTGCCACCCACTCGCCGTCGCTCAAGGTAGATATAGTGGGCTTTTGCAGTGCGGGTAACACGGACAGGACCCCGGCCAGGTCCTGTTTGCGGACATTAAGCATCAACCCAACGCGGCCCTGAGCATAGATGGCTCCAGAGAGCATCAGGGCCAGATTTTCAATTTTGTGGCGCTTCTCTTCACTGGCCCACGCTACTTTATTGGCGATGAGCTGCGTATTGGATTCCATGACGGTTTCAATGATGCGCAGCCGGTTGGCGCGGAGCGAGCTACCGGTTTCGGTGATCTCCACGATGGCGTCGGCAAGCGTGGGAGGCTTTACTTCAGTGGCGCCCCATGAGAACTCAATCTTTGCCGGAACATTACGTGCGGCAAAAAAGTTGCGCGTCACGTTGACCAGTTCGGTGGCAATAATCTTTCCGGCCAGGTCTTCAACTTTTTTGAAAGCTGAATCTTCAGGGACGGCAAGCACCCACCGGACCTTGCCCAGTCCCTGCTTCGCATATGTGAGTTCAGCGGCAGTAGTCAATTCCAGGCCGCTTTCAACCACCCAGTCTTTGCCGGTAAGACCACAATCGAGCGCGCCGTGATCAACGTATCGCGCCATTTCCTGTGCGCGAATCAACATGCACTCAATTTCGGGATCGTCCGTGGCGGCGAAATACGAGCGGCTGCTTGTATAAACATTCAACCCGGCGCGCTTGAACAGAGCTATGGTAGATTCCTGCAGACTTCCTTTGGGTACCCCAACACGCAGCTTCATCGCGGTGCCTCCACGGTGTTGATGGAAATTGGTTCGGTGAAACAGGATTTTGTGCCGGTGTGGCAGACAAGGCCATCACCTTCCACATAAACGCGGAACAAGACGGTGTCATGGTCGCAATCCGTGAAAGCGGAAATCACGCGCAGACGATTGCCGGAAGTCTCACCCTTCATCCAAAGCTTTTGGCGGGTGCGGGAGTAAAACGTGACGTAGCCGGTTTCAACGGTGCGCGAGTAAGCGTCAGGGTTCATGAATCCCACCATCAGCACCTGCCCTGTGGAATCCTCCTGTACGATGGCCGGAGCCAAACCGTCCATTTTGTCAAAGTCAATCTGCATATGTCCTCACAAGTAATTGCTTCAATCGCGCCATAAAACAAAAAGCCCGCCGATTTTCATTGCCGGCGGGCCTAAATCTTTATAAGTCGCTGTATTTAACTCTTACAGGCCTCCGCCGACACGTGCGCCGCATGATGATGGTGATGGCGATGTGCGAAGGAAAGCATTGTCCGGTTATGCTAGCGAACCTGCCGCGGACGTGTCAATCAGAAAAAGCGCCAACCGGCGACTCGCGGGACATTACTCGGTGTAACCGCGGATACGACGTCCAGCCAGGACCAATCGAATGGCTGCGATCAGGTCATCGGGCGAGTCACTAAAAATAAAATCTGCGCCTGGAATTTCAGGCGAATGGAAGCACATCTCCAGAATCGGGAGACCAGGATAGTTGTGATTTACGGAGTGGGCAAACTTGCGCTTGTCTTCACCTCGAAAGCCATGGCCGATGAGGGCCAAATCCACCTTTTCAGTCTGCCCTAGAGCTTCCACTTCCGCCAGAGTCAGCGCGGAACACACGGCGAATCCCTGTTGTTGCAGGAGCAGCTCGCGTGTTGTCTTGAGAACCTCACTAGAGGCAACCGACAGTATTTTGGCCATGAATTGTTTGGACTAGATTGAGCCTTGGATTTTTCAAGATTATATCGCAAGCTGTTGACTTTGCACATGCGTGCTGCCGGATTGCCATAAATGCGAGAAATAGAAAATATCTGCTGCGCGCATGGAGCAACGAGGGAGTCTTTTGGACTGGGGCCTTGTCACGAACGTTAAAAATCTTTTACTATCTAAATCGATTGCCGAAAGCGGGCGAATTGAATCCAGCCAAGGAAAGATCGTGCATAAGAAATATCGGCCGGGAGATGTAGTACCGGAAAGTGGAATTTATCGAGTAATGCACGAGTCGCACCGCTTGATGCATGAAGCTACCCTGCTGGAGGGGCAGCGGTTTCCAATTTGCAAGCAGTGCAAATACAGTGTTCGGTTTGAATTGCGCCGCGCGGTCAAAAATCCTACACAAATTACCTCCGGATACCACGCCATCCTTGAAGATTATCCAGGTACCGAACCCTTTCTCATCAACTGATTGAATTTAGGGTTTCTTCCATCGTTTAGCCTGCCGTGACGCCAGCCCCCTTTCGCCGGTTATCCGATCCCAGCGCGCTCTGGACGGTGTGTTTAAATCATTGGGTGAAGACGCGCGAGATCGGTCAGGAATTTCGTCCCATGCTGCGGCTGGCTGCGCCGCTTGCTCTCACTGAACTGGGATGGCTGGCCATGGCATTTACTGACACCGTCATGGTTGGCCGATTGCCAGACAGCGCGACCGCCATTGGCGCGGTGAGCCTGGGAAGCACACTGTTTTACACCATCGGAATTTTTGGCAGCGGGATCATGCTCGGTATGGACACGCTGGTGGCCCAAGCCTATGGCGCCGGCCGTATGGAAGAGTGCCATCGCACCATGTGGAACTCCCTCTATCTTGCGTGCATCCTATCGCCCATCCTGATGGCGTTCATGCTGGCATTTCTTCCCCTGTTTGGCCGGTTAGGACTTGCTCCCGCCCTGGTGACTGCGACTGTCCCATTTCTTAAGGCTCTGGTCTGGAGCACGCTGCCGCTTGCCCTCTATTTCGCTCTGCGCCGTTATCTTCAGGCCATGCACATTGTGAAACCCGTTGCTTTCGCATTGGTCTCCGCCAACCTGGTAAACCTGGCGGGGAACTGGGCGCTGGTTTACGGGCATCTTGGATCGCGCGCTTTTGGAGTGGCGGGCAGCGGATGGTCCACCTGCATTTCCCGTGGTTACATGGTCGTAGTGCTGGCAATCGCCGCGGCTTACTATGACCGCAAACGATCGAGCGGGTTGTGGAGCGCATCGCGCCGCTTCGAATTGGATCGCATACGCTTGCTTCTGCGGCTCGGACTTCCGGCAGCGGCGCAGCTGTTATTGGAAATCGGCGCTTTTGCCATGGCAACTTTTCTCATCGGCAAACTGGGCGCAGTGCAGCTTGCCGGACATCAGATTGCCCTGAATGTCGCCAGCTTCACCTACATGGTCCCGCTCGGCATTTGCTCGGCCGCAGCCGTACGCGTTGGGCATGCCATGGGCGCGGGTGATACGCACGCCGCCGCTCGCGCCGGATGGATGGCCCTTTTCTTTGCCGCTCTCTTCATGTCCTGCTCAGGGCTGATGCTGTTCTTCTTCGCAAGACCTATCGCGCGCATGTACACACCGGAGTCCGATGTAATCAATGCCGGAGCAACGCTGTTGCTGGTAGCCGCGGTGTTCCAGCTGTTCGATGGGTTACAGGTCGTTGCGACCGGGGCACTCCGCGGCACCGGGAACACACGCATCGCCATGCTGGCTAATCTTGTTGGCTACTGGATCATTGGCCTGCCGCTCGGCGCGTTCCTGTGCTTCAACATGAAGATGGGAGCGCTCGGGATGTGGCTGGGACTGTGTCTGGCGCTGGTATTGATTGGAAGCGCTCTGCTGGCGGTGTGGCAAGCAGTTATCAGGAACCTGACTGTTACGCGATCAACCGCGTCTGGAGTGTGATGGCCCGACGAATAAAGAGGCGGG
>DATCAX010000788.1:0-2489 GCA_036512375.1 Candidatus Angelobacter sp.
CTCTCTTCATCCAGGTGCGTAGCTCTGCTGCATCCCAGCTCTCGTCAATAAATGTGGCTCGCCATTGAAAATTGCGGTCCAACAGAAACATCTGGTTGGTGTGGATCATGACCGTTCCCTCGGTCATGATCGAATAGTGGAAGAAATCGCAAAAGCGCCGGATGTCTGCGGCTCCAGAGTGCACCAGTATCCATGAAGGCGGAAGATTCTTTTGCGCGCGAAACTGGCGCAGGGCCTCGGCGTCGTCTCCCGGGTCGAAAGAAAAGATAAGCACCCGATAGGGTGCGCCGCCGCTCAACTGTGCGGTTTGCTGAACCAGCATCCGCGCCAGTATGGGACAGCTCAAGGTGCAGCGCGTGTATACGGGCAGGACAATGACCGGCCCCGATCCGGCGGCCCGCAATTCATCCCACAAGGAGTGCTGCACGTTGGCTTCATCCCAGACGGTGATGTCGGGAATCTTTCCTGCATTCATGCCTGCCGGCACTGCCGCGACAGCCCTGGCGCTTGTTGCCAGAGCCAGAGCCAACACCGGCAGAAGAAAATGGCGCTTGAGTCGCATGCTCCTCAATGGGTCTTGTTCACAGCGGACGGACTATCTGGTCTGAAGCCGGGCGCAGTGGGAATGCCGTTCTTCACAATGTCGTGAATGGGCACGTAATATGCCGCTGCGCAAAGCAGGACCGCAGCCACTACCCACGGCGCAAAGTTTTGCACCGCCGGGACGTTTTCGTCGTGATAAGGCTCGCTGGTCGGCAATAAAAACGGCACGTTTGCGAGCGCGGCGACCGGTGCTGCTGCCAAGCTGCGAATCAGGACAATGAAATAAAGCAGCACGGCGAGTCCCATGATGCAACCACCCACCAGGCCCATGTGCGCAGGAACCCACCAGTCGGGCCGGTATGCCGGAGAAGTCGGATTCATATAAGTCAAGCCAAGGTTGGTGCGCCGAGGCTCGCCACGCAGGCCGCCCATAAACAGCCCCGTCGAAAATATGAAGGTGCCGCCCATCCACAGATAAGGCACGATCATGGCCATGGTTCCGGATACCACCGGCTTCTTCAGAAGTCCGGTGATGATCAGCAGACTTCCACCGAGAATGCCAAGGAAGATGGGCCCGCCCACGGTGAGGTGAAAGTGCGCGGGGATCCACGCAGTGTTATGCACCAGGTTATTCATGCTGTAGGAGGCGTTGATAATCCCCGTGATGCCGCCAAACAGAAAAATCACTAGGCCGCAGAATAAATATGGAAACAGCCAGACTTCAGCTTTGAAATAGGGCAGCTTGTTCCACCAGCCAAAGAGCCCTTTACCGCCGCGCTTGTGCGCAGCGTATTCCAGCGATGCGGCCAGCGTGAAGGCCGTGAGCAGGCTCGGAATGACAACCAGAAGTGTGAGGACGGCCTGGACGCCTTTTGACGTCGTGGAAATCCCGGGATCTGCGAACTGGTGGTGCAGGCCTAGCGGGCACGAAAGCAGAATGAGCGCCATAAAAGTGAAGCGTCCTGCAAAATCACTGAATAGCTTTCCGCCGGCAAGCTTGGGCAACATGGTGTAGTAGAGCACATAAGTTGGCAGCAACCAGAAATAGACCAATGGGTGACCAAAGAACCAGAACAGCGTGCGGCTCAGCATTACGTTCACGCCGGAGGACCAACCCATTGACCACGGAAGAAGCTGCACCAGCACTTCAAACGCGACCGGCAGCGTCGCCATCTGCCACACGATGAAGGTTGCGAAGATTCCCACCACTCCCATCGGAGTTTTCTGGCCGCGATTTTCTTTCCGCCAACGCAGATACACCGGAATCCACGTCAATAGCGGGATCCAGGAACCAACAATGAAAAGGACCAGCCCGAGATAAAACAACGGGTGAGCCATAAGTGGCGGATAAAACGTGTAGAGCACGGAGGCTTTGCCCAGAAAGATCATGGTCGCTGCCATCACAGCTCCAGACAACATCAACACCAGCGAGAGTGTTGCCCCGGCGATGGAAACCTGCATCTGCAATTGCTGGCTGACGACCGTATACCCGAACGCGACGGCGAAGAAGGTGGTGAGGACGATTGCGTTGATAACTCCATGAGCGGTGAGGCCCTGGTAGTAATCGATGCCGGCCACAGAAGTCGCTCGAATCACTCCCGAGAGGTACATGGTTTGCAGCACGCCGTGATAGGCACCGAAGATGAAAAGGGCAAGGGGAACCAGCAGCTCTGCCAGGATGATTCTGCGCAAGTTCGGTTGGAGTTCCATTACTTTTGTAGTCCCTCCAGATACGCTTCAATCTGTGCGATCTCGTCGTCGGTCAAAGGTATTACCGGCATCACCGGCGGGAAGTCCTTGATCGCAATCGTTTCCGGATGATGGACCTTTTCGACGAACAACGCTGAGTCAAGGGTGCGAGTGCTGCCGTCGGCCAGTTGCAACGGCGCGCCCCATGCTCCTTTGAAAGTCGGGCCCACGCCGGCGCCGCCATCCACGCTATGGCA
>DATCAX010000789.1:0-4444 GCA_036512375.1 Candidatus Angelobacter sp.
GGTGCCGCGGCCAGCCATATTTGTGGCGATGGTGACCTGGTTCATGCGCCCGGCCTGCGCCACAATCTCGGCTTCTTTCTCGTGATATTTGGCATTCAGTACCACATGTTTCACGTTCTTCTTTTTCAACAGCTCAGAGATACGCTCTGATTTTTCAATCGACGTGGTGCCCACCAGCACGGGCCTGCCTTCCACGGCAATCTTCTGGATCTCATCCGCTACGGCATAGTATTTTTCCTTCTCCGTGCGATAGACGACATCCGCATTCTCTTTGCGCAGCATCACGCGATTGGTGGGAATCACCACCACCAGCAGCTTGTAAATCTTGTCGAACTCCGCTGCTTCGGTTTCCGCCGTTCCGGTCATGCCGGCCAGCTTTTTGTACATGCGGAAATAATTCTGGAAGGTAATGGTTGCAAGCGTCTGCGTTTCGCGCTCGACTTTAACGCCTTCTTTCGCCTCAATCGCCTGATGCAGTCCGTCTGACCAGCGGCGTCCCGGCATCAGGCGTCCGGTGAATTCATCCACGATCAGAACTTCGCCATCTTTCACCACGTACTCCACGTCCTTGCGGTACATGGCGTGGGCCTTCACGGCAGTCTCAACGTGGTGCTTCATCGCCCAGTTTTCCGGGTCTGCGATGTTGTCGATCCCCAGCAGGCGCTCGGCCTTCTCCCAGCCTTGGTCGGTGATCATCGTGTTCTTGTGCTTTTCGTCCACCACAAAGTCGCCGGTATATTCCTTGGGCTCTCCCGGTGGCTTCTCAATCTCCTCGCCTTTAATCAGGTTGGGGACAACGCGGTTTGCCTTGTCGTATTTGTCGGTAGATTCGTCGCTCTGGCCGCTGATGATCAGTGGCGTTCTGGCTTCGTCAATCAGGATGGAATCAACTTCGTCCACAATGCCAAAGTTATGCCCGCGCTGTACGCACTCGGCCAGGTCGAATTTCATGTTGTCGCGCAGGTAATCAAAGCCGTATTCATTGTTCGTGCCGTAGGTCACATCAGCGGCATAGGCCTCGCGACGCTCGTCGTCATCCAGGTCATGCACAATCACGCCCACGCTCAGGCCCAGGAAGCGATAGAGTTTGCCCATCCATTCAGAGTCGCGCTTGGCCAGATAGTCGTTCACCGTCACCACGTGGACGCCGTCACCGCTCAACGCATTCAGGTAAACCGGCAGGGTTGCCACCAACGTCTTGCCCTCGCCGGTCTTCATCTCTGAGATCTTGCCCTGGTGCAGCACAATGCCGCCAATCAACTGAACGTCAAAGTGGCGCATGTTCAGCACGCGCTTGCCGGCTTCGCGCGCCACGGCAAATGCTTCAGGCAGCACTTCATCAAGGGCCTGGTTGCGCGCCTCAATCCGCTTCTTGGTCCACTCTTCAATCTGGCCGCGAACATCCTGGTCAGGAGCGCTTTTCATTTCGGCAGAAAGGCGTGCGATTTCGTTGTCAGCTTCTTGTGTGCGTTCTTTGATTCGGGCGCGGAACTCCGCTGTCTTGGCGCGAAGCTGCTCGTCGGTGAGCTGCTGGAACTGGGCGTCAAATACGTTAATCTGGTCCACCAAAGGACGCAGCCGCTTAATCTCGCGTTCATTACTGGTGCCAAAAACCTTGGCTAATGCTTTTCCTATCAAGTGTTGTTTTCCCTTAGAAGTTACGCTGTTGTGATGACAAAGTTACTCAAATTAAAGCCTAACATATTGGATGAGGCCAGCCACCCGAGCGGTTCGGCCTTCAGTCTTGCCTCGATCAAGCCATTTGCACAGGCTTTGCCGTCTCTGGTCAGAGGTTAGGCAGGTTTCACTGATGAACCGGCTTTTAATCGGTGTCATCCGTGTTCATCATTCCTGGTTTCGAGGTTTTCGATCTCGGCGATCATTATGAAATCATGACGTAAATCAATGTAAACAAACAACTTATGTTAACATAGACGGGCTCGAAAATCAAGAAGTTTTTGAGTGACTCCTTGAGAATTTGGTCATTCTGCCCGAGCCCGACGGACGATCAAAGACCTCCTCGAGCCATACGCATCAGCGGAGATTTATTAGCTCTACCCATCCGATCATGATTGATAATCTGGAGCGCTGAAACTGTTAAGCCGAAGTACTGTTCTGCCCACACAAGGCGAGCCAAACATCAACCTAATTCCAGCGGGCAATCACCTTTACCTCAGCAAGTTCGGAAAAGCATTCATCCAAGCCTGTTGGGCTCAGCAAAGAACTACCCGTACAAAATGATGCATGGGTCAGATCTGTCGTATCTACGATTGAATCATGCATGATCCCTATTTTTTCGTGAAAGCAGGATTTGTATAGAGATTCGCCAGTTCCTCCTTCACCGTCGCGGGTGTATCGGACGATGATTTCAGCGCGTCAATGTAGTCTGCAACGAGCCCGTCATTCCGCGACAGAGCGTTGAGGGACCAACCCGCAGCGGTGTATACGACACCGCGCATGATACTCTCGGTAGCTTCGGTGGGCTTCTGGCCTGATTTCTGAATCTCCATTAGCTTGTCATAGTCGGCATGCCAGGCAAGCATCGAAGCAATGGTTCTGACTGGTCCAATACGTCCGGTCGCGAAGAAAACCGACCAGAGCATGTCCATCCGGTTGGGCAGCGTTCGATCCGGCTTCAAGTCGAAGGGGTTCTGGAGATGGGCTGAAGCTATCATTGTCCTCTCATCGTCCTTGAATCCGCTCAGCAATGGGCCAGTAGGGTAGCCCGCCTCTGTTAACAATGGCACGCTGTAGATCTGAACTGATCGACCTTCATTTGGAAGTGCCAGGAGGATGTCATTTGCTGCCGCCGGGCTAGCCTTCAATGCCTCCACGAAGAACACCATGATGTTGGGCATTAATCTGGCATTCTCGTCTGAAGCAATGATGCGCAAGCCTAGAAGTAGCTCGGCTGGCTCCGGCGCTGCGTGATAGTGCTGTACCCACGGGCCAAACGTGTTCACGTCTTTGAAAGGTGCGCTCTTCCGGGAGGTGTTGAAGGTTTTCACGTCGATGCTTCTGGGATTGACGGCAAAGCTCTTGCCATCCGACGTTGCGACCCTGGCCCGAATCGTGCCTGTGCCATCTTGGGCATCAAGCGGCACGCACCATTTCGCTCGTGACGCCGCAATGCTTGCCATGCTGGAAACCGGGTTCTTGATACCTGCTACGGAAAGTGCCTGAGCTACGAAGTCTCCGCCCTCTGGCTTGACTTGCTTGACGACCTCGGGCGGTTCAGCCGCGAAGGTCTGAGTGTGACCTGCGAAGCTGAGCTCGATGGCAAGCTTCGCCGAACCAAGGATCCGATCTCGGTTGTCTCCAGAAGCAAAGACACCAAAACGAATGCACTGGCCCGGTTCAACCTGCTTCAAGTCCGATGGTCCGTTCACGAGCACCAGAGTCTCTCCCCATTGGTCCTCTACGACTTGATCACTGAGGACAAACAACTCGGGATATATCTGGGTCTGGATCGGCTTTTTGCTCCGATACACCTTGTCTTGGGCCTGGCACACAGTCACGGCAGCGAATGCGATGCAGAATACGACGATCATGTCAGCACATCGACAAACCGCCCTGGGCATTACTGTTTGTTTGGTTGGCATAGATAAACTCTACCGCAGTTCGGGGCAGCGCCGCACGAGGCGCTTGCGCGGTGAAGGGGTAAGCGCTGCTGGGTTGGCTAAGGAAGAGATCCTTCCTAGCTCTGCAGGCCCTGAGGCGCGGGCAGCCAGTGCTCCCTTCCACCACTTTGCATTCTGTGACCTCGATCACAGAACCCGCGGAGCAAACCGAACGACAATGTTATTGGCGGTCCAGTCAAGTGCCGGAGAGGTTCCGATGCTGCGCATAATGATCGACAACTGGTGGTTATTAGCCCTCCGAGCGATTTTTGCCCTGCTGTTCGCTGGCGCGGTGTTTTTTGTGGACGGCGCGAATCTTCCCCTGCTACTGCGAGTATTTGCTCATGCTTCAACTGTTGTGCTTTTTGGACTATTGGCATTTGGAACAGGAGTTTTTACGCTTGGCGGTGCGTTGAGACGATCTAGCCGCGGGCATGATCGCGGCCTCCTTCTGACGGATGGACTGGGAACCTGTGCTGCAGGTGCGATTGCCGTGGCGATTCCATCACTAACGCTTGTGCATCTGGCTTGGGTCATCGGCTATTGGGCCGTTTTCGTCGGCGTATGCCAGATGCTTATGGCGCACAAAATACGTCGGCACTTGCACGATGAATGGTTTCTGGTTCTGGCTGGAGTTGTGTCGCTTGGGTTTGGTGTTTTCATGCTGCTTGGACGGGTAGTTGACGACCATACCGTGCTGGTCTGGCTCGGATCGTACGCCCTGTTCAGCGCTATCACGATGTCCGGCCTCGCGTATCGCTTATGGCAGATAGGGACTACTGCAGTGCCTCACCATGCCCCGTTCTGAGCATTCGCGAGGAAAC
>DATCAX010000790.1:0-4419 GCA_036512375.1 Candidatus Angelobacter sp.
ACGGCAGTTGCGGAGCGGCGTCCAGGGATCTACCTGCGGCGGCACCTGCAGCGCCACCAAGCCTTGTCCTACCTCCAATTGCGTCTGTTCCTTTACCACGCCGATCACCGCATTTTGTACGACGAAGCTGGCCGGGATCGCGCCTCCAGGGAAATAGCAAAGGCAAGGCCGCATAAGACGTATTACTGAAAAGGAGAGTGAACCATGGGGAAGACAATCAAAAACACGTTGCTGGCAGCCATGGCCACGGCTGTTCTCTGCGCGGGAACGGTTTCCGCCCGGCAACTACGAACATCCGCCAGCTTGCTTCCTGTTTGCAGAGGCGCATGCAGCACCACAGTGCATTGCAGCGGTGGTTGCATCTGCGAGATCCTTACTGGAACCACCGGCGGGTGCGTTAGGGATCCAGGGCCAGTCAGACCGCCGAAAAAATAGCACGGGACGCCAAGCCGGGGCATCATCCGGCTTTTTAACTGAAAGGAGCTCTTACACATGGTTAAAAAGATTGCCAAAACAACACTGTTTGCAACGATTTTTGCCACCATTCTCTCCGCAGGCACGGTTTCTGCTCTGCAGCTGAGAAAAGCTGCCAATTTTGCCAGCTTCTGCCCAGGCAGCTGCAGTGCAACCATACATTGCAGTGGCACCTGTTCCTGCCGGATTATAAGTGGCACCTCGGGCTTTTGTTTTAAGCCGTGACTGGCCAAAGCCTCAATGATGTAACCATATTCATCTCGACTTTCCTAAAGAACCACATGCAGGGGCGCATGCTCCTGTGGCCTAGGCGAGGCGGGGCCGGGGCAGAGTTGGCCCTCAATCACTGGGGAGAGTTGGTAATCAGGTAATTGGTAATTGAATGATTTAAAACCGAGAGCCGCGAATGCGTGGGAATATGCGAGTCTTTACTTTGGTTCGTGTGACTTCGCGTTGATTCGCGGCTGGGTTTCTTTGGCTGAGTGGCCAGTTGTTAGTTGGTTTTGGGCTTCCAGTGGTCTTCTGAAATCCAGTTTAATGGTCGCGCCCTGAGCGGCATTCATCGAGCACGAAGAATTGGGTGTGCGAAAAACTGTCGAGCGGTTCTTCAGGAGAAACGACGCGAAGCCGGACACGCGCTCAGCGGCGTTGCATCAGGCGCGCGAGGAACTTGGTGTATGAAGACCCTCGAGCGGTTTGTCGCGAAGCGACACTAAAAGACAGACGCGCTGCCGGCCATCTCTCTCATCGCGTCAAGCAGGTAGGTCCGGGCCGGGGCGCCTGGAGCCAGCGCGTCCAATGGGAGCGTGGCGGAAAAGTGCGGGGAGCTACGCTGAAAGCTGACTTCGAGGAACTCGCCATTATCGCCTTTGCTGAGCGATGTCATGGTGCTGGCTATTTCTTTCTGGCTTTCCGGCTTTGTGCTGATCATCACAGAAGGCAAGCGCTCAAACTGCCACCCGGGCCGGTCGATTTCCGCTTTACGGCTGCTGCGCGCGAACCAGCGGAAGTTTTGCATCTGCAGTGAGAAGGTCGGCGGGCAATCCAGATCGGCCTGGAAAGTCAACACTTCACGGTGGCCTCTGATTTTATCGAGTAGCCATTGCACCGGAGTGTGTTGCGAACGCACCTCTACTAAAACCCAGGCGCTTTGAAAAACACCGCAGGTGAGTCGCAGCGGAACGCGAAAACGAGACGGCGTGATCCATGAGATGCCTACAACATGACCGCGTCCGGCCAATGATGCCTGGATCCAGCGGAGGACCTCCTTCGATTTATCGCGCTTTCGACGCAGGGAGATTGCGTACCACGTGGCACATAGCGCGATAGCCGCGACAAGAATGATAAAGAGGGCCGCCATTCTGGGATTTAAGATGCTTTTCCACATGCTCTCAGATGTCAGGCGATGAGCACTGCACTGCGGATTTTGGGCAGCGGCGGTTCTGTATTGGGAACAGCGGGTGGGCAGTATGTCCTGTCCTATAGGCCGCGGTAGATTCCTCCATCCGCCAAAATGGTCTGGCCGGTCACGTAGGAGGCTCGTTCCGAAGCCAGCCAGACGACGACGTCTGCAATTTCCCTGGGATGGCCCAGGCGCTTGACCGGAGTTTCCGCGGCCCAGGCGTCGCACATCTGCTGGGGCGAGCTGCCCGCGGCAAGGGCGCGGACCTGCGCCAGTTCCTGCAAGCGTTCCGTCGCCGTATAGCCCGGAGCTACGTTATTGACCAGGATGCCGTCTTTGCCGAATTCATTGGACAGGCTCTTGACCAGTCCAACTACTGCCGCTCGTACTGAGTTGGAAAGAACCAGGTCAGCGATGGGCTGCTTTACGGAAATCGACGTGATAGTGATGATCCGGCCCCAGCGATGCCTTTGCATGTAGGGAATTACCGCTTTGGCCAGATGCACGGTGCTCATCAGATTCAGATCGACGGCTTTGCGCCATTCGTCGGCGGTGATGGAGAGGAAATTCCTGGCTGGAGGCCCTCCGGCATTGGCCACGCAGACATCGATCCGGCCAAAGCGCTTTGCCACCTGCTCGACAAAGCGCTGGATGGCAGCGCCGTCGGTCACGTCCAGGGCCTCGGCGTAGACTTCTGCACCGGTCTGGCTGCGGATGTGGTCAGCAGCCTCGATGAGCGTTTTCTCGGTGCGAGCGCACATCGCAACCTGGGCGCCTTCGCGGGCAAACGCCTCGGCTGTTGCCAACCCAATCCCCTGGCTGGATGCAGCCACGATCACGCCCCGGCCTTTCAGTCCTAGATCCATTCTCTTCCCCCGACTATTTCGTGTCTCCCGCCGGTAACTGCCCGGTATAAATCTGGACCGGAGCCCCGGCTTTGATGTTGTTTTTCTCGAAGCAAACTTTGATGCGGCGGCGCAGTTCGCGCGCCACATTGTACTGCTTGCCCGGACGCACTTTGACCAGCATCAGGTAATCAACTTCATTGCCACGTACCCGTTCAATGCCCGGAACCTGCGGCTCTGCCACCACGTCATCCTTGAGGGCGGGATCGTTGTAAATGTCTTTGGCGACTTCCTTCAGCAGTTCCAGGACGCGATCACTGTTTTCGCTGTAATCGGTGGCCACATGCAAGGTCACCTGCGACCAGTCGCGCGTCGTGTTGCTGACGATCTGAATCGCTCCATTCGGGACGATGTGCAGCGTGCCATCGCTGTCACGCAGGATGGTGCGACGCATGGTGATTTCTTCCACCGCTCCGCTCACGCCCGCCGCGCGAATGGTGTCGCCCACCTCGAACTGATCTTCGACGAGAATGAAGAATCCGTTAATCACATCTTTGACCAGCGTCTGGGCGCCAAAGCCGATAGCCAGTCCAGCAATGCCCGCGCTGGCCAGCAAGGGCTCAATGTTAATGAGGAAAACGTCTTTCAGCAGCGTCATGCCGGCGAAAAAGACGATCAAGAACACGCCGACGCTGCGGACGACGCCCACGACGGTCCGCACCTGTTGCGATCGGACAGCGCCATGCGCCGGCGTTTTCTCGCTGAGCGCGACTACCTTGCGCGTCATCAGTCCTAAAAGGCGGACAAAGACGAAGCTCAGGACCAGAATCACCAGCAGCTTGGGGGCGCGATCTCGCGTCCAGGCAACCAGGTAGTTGTGCCACTCGTGCCAGATATTGCTGAATTGTTCTTCCATGCCAGTCAATTCTGGATTATAGACGAGAGAAATCTGGCCCATAATTACGCCACTGTTCCGCCTGGGGCACATGCTCAAGGGCCGGCTCATTGACTATCTGCATTCTCCTGATCGCGAAGGCCGCCGGGTAACTTTTATAATTCCAGCACGTCTTAAATCCTTGAAAGAGGTCATCTTGTGCTTGGAAAACTAATCACGGTCGCCGGCCTTGGCCTGGTCATGTGCGGGACCGCTTTCACGGCAACGCCCGCTTCCGCCGCCGCTCCACAGGTTGAAACCCGCCAGGACCCGGCACAGAAAGAAATGCAGGAGCGCATGGCGCGGGAAGCCAACAAAAAAAGGCAGCAGGATATTCGCGAGGAAACGGACAAGCTCTTTCAGCTTGCCACCGAACTGAAAGCGGCAGTGGACAAGAGCAACGAGAATCTCTTGTCGCTCGACGTGGTCCGCAAAGCCGACGAAGTGGAGAAGCTGGCGAAAAAAGTAAAAGAGAAAATGAAAGAGTCAGTGGGCCCGCCGGCAAAGCAGGAGCTACCTACCCCTGTTCCGCCTTTCCCACATTGAAACTCAAAAGCTTTGAACTTAAAAAAGCCCGCCAATTGCCGGCGGGCTTTTCATTTCTGCGAGACGCTTAGGCCGCGGCCTTTGCAGCCTGCGAGTCTTTTTCCGTGCCGATCCGCATGGCATAGAACGACCGCCATACGAACACAACCGAAATAAAGAAGAAGACCGCCGCCAGAACGCGAGTGGTCGCAGCGCCTTGCTCATGGGTAAGTTTTACC
>DATCAX010000791.1:0-2738 GCA_036512375.1 Candidatus Angelobacter sp.
CTCTACGGCGACAACAACAACTGGTTTGCCTCGTACGCTTTCTGGCTGTTCAAAATGTACGGCCACAAGGACGTCCGCCTCATGAACGGTGGCCGCGTGAAGTGGCTCAATGAATCTGACAAGCAGTTGGTCGCAGACCGGACCCCGATCACCCCCACGCAGTATCACGCCTCCGAGCCCGATCTGAGTCTGCGCGCCCTGCTGCCGGAAGTATTGAAAGTGCAAGCAGAGAAGCAACAAAACCTTGTCGACGTGCGCAGCCCCGACGAGTTCTCCGGCAAAGTCATTGCGCCTCCCGGCATGACCGAAACTGCTCAGCGCGGCGGCCACATCCCCGGTGCCAAAAGCATCCCGTGGAGCATGGCGGCCAACGCTGACGGCACCTTCAAGTCTGCCGACGAGTTGCGCAAAATCTATATTGGAAACGGAGGCATTGATCCCGGCAAAGACACCATCTCCTATTGCCGCATCGGTGAGCGGTCAAGCCACACCTGGGTAGTGCTCAAATACCTGCTTGGCCTGTCAAACGTAAAGAACTACGACGGGAGTTGGACCGAATACGGCAGTGTCGTTGGTGCACCGATTGAAAGATGAGAACTGCGCAAAATTCACTCGTGCTGCCGGAGCCCGTAACCCGCAGGGCCCTTGAAGGCCCCCTGGCTGGTTGGTCTCTTTTGGGATTATTTCTCGTCGAGAGAAGTTAAGCGGGAAGCCGGTGGGCGACATAGTCGCCCACCGCTCCATATTCTGTCCCGCCCTCAAGCCCGAGTGCGTGACGCTCGCCAAGCGCAATTTTCAGCGTTGCAGGATTGTGGCCGCAAATGAATATGCTGGCCCCCCTCAAACCAAAGTCTTGGCAATACTCAACCCTATGGCCCAGGCGCGACCTGTTACCAACGCTATCTTTTTCCCAAGCTGCCTCAGGCAGATAATCTTCCCCGCAGTTCCTTCGTGACCCGGGTTCCCAAATCCTGGCATATCACTATAGAGCTCTTGATCTGAGGGTTGCTTCGTACGTCTTTGTTAGAGATCCTGCTCTTGGTCTGCCCAGACGAATCTTACGCAGTTTCGGCGAAGGATTACGACGGCTTCATCTGATGCCGACAGGTATCATTCCACCTGAGTTCCTTGTTGAAGTTTCGTACCGTAGTTTCTCCGTCGATCAGAAGGAACTCTATGTCTGCTATCTCAGCGAAGTCTTCCAGGTGCTCGACCGAGAGACCCGAACTGAACGCGGTGTGATGTGCGCCGCCGGCTAATATCCAGCAGGTGGAAGCGACTTTCAGGTCTGGCTCTGGAACCCAGACGGCTCGCGCCACCGGCAACTTCGGGAGCGGCTGCTCGGGCGAAATCACATTTACTTTGTTTGCCACCATGCGAAAGCGATCGCCCATGTCCACAATTGAAGCAACCACCGCGGGGCCGGTCCGCGCGGTGAATACCAGCCGAACCGGATCCTTCTTTCCTCCAATAGACAGCGGATGAATTTCGAGAGATGGCTGCGCATCGGCGATTGAGGGGCAGACTTCCAACATGTGCGCGCCTAGTACCTGGCCACCGTTCTTGAAATGGTAAGTGTAGTCTTCCATGAACGACGTACCACCCTCGAGCCCTGCGCTCATAACCTTCAATGCCCGCACCAACGCGGCCGTCTTCCAATCTCCTTCTGCGCCGAAGCCGTATCCATCCGCCATGAGTCTCTGCACAGCTACTGCAGGCAGTTGAGTCAGACCATGGAGAGTCTGGAAATTATCGGTGAATGCCTCAAATCCATGCTCATCAAGGAAACGCCGCAGTCCGATTTCGATTCGTGCTGCATCGCGGAGAGCTCCACGTTGTTTGCCTTTCGACCGGAGTGGCCTTGACAGAATATATGCGGCTTCATACTCGGCTAGGATGAGATCCACTTCATCGTCGGCTACTTTTTCGATGCTATCAACAAGATCTCCTACCCCATAGCCACAAACCGAGTAGCCCAGACGGATCTTCGCGGCTATCTTGTCGCCTTCCGTCACTGCTACGTCCCTCATGTTGTCGCCAAAGCGAGCGATTTTGAGCGTCTGTGCGTCGTGCCACGCACAGGCGGCACGAGTCCATGTGGCAAGTTCGTCCTGTAGATCCTGATCCTGCCAAAACCCCGCAATCACCTTGTGGTTGATGCGTAACCGGCTTCCAATGAATCCAAACTCACGGTCACCGTGCGCCGACTGGTTGAGATTCATGAAATCCATGTCGATCGTGGACCATGGCAAGTCGCGGTTGAATTGAGTATGTAGATGGGCAAAAGGCTTTCGTAGAGCGCGAAGCCCGGGAATCCACATCTGGGCGGGAGAAAACGTGTGCATCCAGGTAATGATTCCGATGCAATTTCTAGTCCGGTTTGCTTCCAGACATAGCTCCAGAATTGACTCGGCTGTCACCATCACTGATTGGCACACTATTTTGACTGGCATGCCAGGAGCTGACAAAAGCGCGTTTGTCATCTCGCGCGCGTGATCTGCCACCTTTTCAAGAGTCGCTTCACCGTAAAGTGACTGCGCGCCGGGGACAAACCACACTTCGAATCTCGAAAGATCAATCATTGGATCTAGCCGCCGAGTAGCCTAGTTCATCGTCGCACAAGTTTCACACAATACCCTACCATTGGCCGGGAGGGCCTACGATTGTTTGAAGCTGTTCGAGCTGGGATGGAGAGCCGTAAGCCTTCCAAATTATCCCGCCTTGGCTACATCCTTCAT
>DATCAX010000792.1:0-2399 GCA_036512375.1 Candidatus Angelobacter sp.
AAGCAATCAGGAGCTGGCATCCGAGATTGGTACTGTACGGGAACTGGTGTCGCGGAATTTGAGCCGGCTCCAGGCTGAAGAGCTCATCAGTATGGAGGGTAAGACCGTGACCATTCCTGATCTCCGGCGTCTGCAGGCGGAACTCGAAGCGTCCGAATAGTGGTCTCGCTGTGACAAAAGTCATAGACCCGACCCATTCCTGCTCCTAGACTCGCAAGTAGAGATTTCGATTTAGCGAACTCTCTTGAGGAGCGGAAGTAATGAACCTTAATGTCACCAGAACGGTCAGAGAGTTAGCCATCGAAATCCCCAACGCGACCCGAACTTTTGAGAAGCTCGGGATTGACTATTGTTGCGGCGGATCGCAGTCATTGAGCGACGCTTGTGTGCACGCCAACGTGCCAGTCGAAAATGTGTTGCGTGCGCTGAAAGAAGAAAGCAAGCCAGCGCCTGAAGGAAGTCTTCCGGATTTCACCCGTGGAGCGCTAGGCGAGCTGATCGAACACATACTTGCCACCCACCACGCCTACGTAAAGAAAGAGCTTCCGCGTCTTCACCAGCTTCTGAACAAAGTGGTATCGGTTCACGGTAAAAACCATCCAGAGCTGGTCCAGATCCGGGAGACATTCCAGGGAATGGCCGCCGAGTTGAGCTCTCACATGATGAAAGAGGAGCATATTCTTTTCCCTCATATCGTCGCTCTCGAAAATGCCGTAAGCAGTGGCCGTCCAAAACCAAAGCCCGCGTTCGGCACCGTAAGCAATCCAGTACACATGATGGAACTGGAGCACGATGCAGCTGGCGCAGCCCTGAAGGAAATCAGCACTCTCAGTTCGAACTACACATCCCCGGCAGACGGTTGTTTCAGCTACAACACTTTGTACACCGCTCTAAAAGAGTTTGAAGCTGACCTGCATCAGCACGTTCATCTTGAAAACAACATACTTTTCCCACGTTCGATCGAGATGGAAAACGGAGTCTAGAAACCTGTGACGACTCCAACATTTGATATTGCGGAGCCCCGGCAAGAAGATGCACCCGCAATCCTCATCAAAGCCCGTGAGGAAAGCGCCCAAAAGTTAATGATGGTCTATGCCATCACAGGGCTCTTTTTCATGCTCTTGCCGGGCACCTTTTTGGGTGTGTGGAATCTGATTTCAATCAGCGGACACCGCGGTGCCGCGATATCAGCTAGTTGGATCCAGGCCCACGGGCACGCTCAAATATTCGGGTGGATTGGGACCTTCATCTTGGGTATCGGTTTTTATTCTATTCCTAGGATGGCGAACCGGGCTTCCCCATCGGTAGTACGCGGCTGGATCGCGTGGCTGCTTTGGACAACAGGCGTTCTGCTCCGCTGGGCAGCAGGCTTCTATCATTTCTATTGGCGGGTCTCGCTGCCGCTCTCAGCTCTGTTTGAACTTTGTGCGTTTCTTATCTTTCTGCATTCCGTAAAAAGTCACCGTCCGGCTGACTCGAAGCATTCAGGGGAACGTAAGCCTGTTTGGATCACTGCAGTCCTGGTTGGCACAGCAGGCTTTGGCATTGGATTGTTAATGAACCTGTTGACTGCCTTTTGCGTCAGCGTGCGTAATACGACGCCGACATTTCCAGCGGCCACTGAAGGGAGATTTCTGACGCTTCTTGCATATGCGTTCATAGTTCCCACGGTCTGGGGCTTTAGCGCAAGGTGGCTGCAGGTATTCCTTGGCCTCGAAGCGGTAAACGAACCGGCGCTCCGTTACGCTCTTGTACTGAGTATTGTCGGCGTTGTCCTGGCTTTTATCGGTCTCTCTCACGTAGCGACGTGGGTGATCGCCCTCGCATCTGTTATAGCTGTCACTGCATTCCATATTCTCGGACCGTCAGAGCGAGCAGCCAAAACCACGGGAGTACATGTTTCATTTCCGGTGTTCGTTCGAGTTGCTTACATGTGGCTCCTGGTTGCGTCCGGTCTGGGCATTTGTGCCTCTTACTTTGACCGCTCTCACGGCTGGACGGGGGCTTCACGTCATGCGCTTACAGTCGGTTTTGTCTCGACCATGGTGTTTGCCGTCGGGCAAAGAGTGTTGCCAGCATTCGCAGGAATGCGAGTGCTCTACAGTCCGCGCCTAATGCTGGCGTGCCTACTATTACTGAACATTGGCTGTATGTTGCGCGTAAGCAGTGAAATCATGGCCTATGAAAACTACTGGCCGCCAGCCTGGAACATTTTGCCCGTCTCTGCAATCTGCGAGCTTGCAGCAGTCACTGTGTTTGCCTTGAATATGCTTTTGACATTCAAGGAGCGGCCGCACACCAGATGAAACCTCGTATGGTCAAAAAACTCAAACGTATTGCAAGGCCGTGATTTTGCAGCTCCTCATGGTTCTCTTCGTATGTCCTTTCTTCAAACGGGA
>DATCAX010000793.1:0-3540 GCA_036512375.1 Candidatus Angelobacter sp.
GACTTTGTGAGTGCGGTGGACAAGGTCAAGCTGCGCATCCAGTTCTCCAGCTACAAAAATGAGACTACCGACCACATGCATTGGCATGTGCCGGGAACGCATTATCTTGAAGCGTGGAGCGATGCCCGCTCCTATGACGGCACTGCAACCGTCATTCAGCCCATGATCATGCCGCTTTACGATGGCAAGAGCGAGCACGAAGTGCTTGCGATGTTTACTGATCAGCCCGGCACCTCGTCGCACGATCTGGTGCAAACATACTGGAAATCGCAGCACCCCACAGGCGACTTCGAGACTTTCTGGCGTACGTCAGTTCACGATGGTTTCGTGGCTGGCACCATGTCTTCCGCGAAGCAGCTCAGTGCTAAAGCTGGAGCGTTGCCGGCTCAGGCCGCTTCCGACGCCAACGCTGTTGAAGTCTCATTCCGCCCCGACCCCACCATTTACGACGGCAGCTTTATCAACAATGCGTGGCTGCAAGAGACGCCCAAGCCCCTGAGCCGTAACACCTGGGACAACGTGGCCATGATCAGCCCTGCGATGGCAAGGGCATGGAAGCTCGATCAGTTGAGCGACCAGAATGACCACCAGTCCGACGCGCAACGCATTCTCGAGATTGTTTTTCCGGATGGCCGCAAGGTAGAAGCTCCT
This sequence comes from Candidatus Angelobacter sp., assembly GCA_036512375.1. Classification (GTDB taxonomy): domain Bacteria; phylum Acidobacteriota; class Terriglobia; order Terriglobales; family Acidobacteriaceae; genus Angelobacter. Next base: position 652 of record DATCAX010000793.1, read on the forward strand.
TACTGGCCGCAACCGGGCCATCCTGACAATGCGGTCACGCTCTTCCTGGGCTATGGACAGATAAAGACTGGTCGCGTGGGAACTGGAACGGGCTACAACGCTTACAAGGTTCGTCCCAGCGGTTCGCAATACATCGCCAGCGGCGTGAAGATCAACGTGACGAACCGGTATTGGAACATCGCCGTTACACAGGGCCACTTCAGTATGGAAGGCCGCGAACCGGTCAAAGTGGCCAACCTGGAAGAGTTCATTAAGAACAAAAACTTCGCTCATGAGCGTCCTGATGAAGAGCCGAAAGATAACGGCGACAAGCAGGAATCGCTATACTCCAATTTCAAAACAAAAGAAAATTTCTACCAGAAGTATGCCTGGGGCATGTCGATTGACCTGAATTCCTGCGTCGGCTGCCAGGCTTGCGCGGTGGCGTGTCAGGCGGAGAACAACATTTCCGTCGTCGGCAAAGAACAGGTGCAGCGCGGTCGTGAAATGCAGTGGATCCGCATTGATTCTTATTACGAAGGCGATCCGGCTAACCCCAGTGTCTATTTCCAGCCTGTGCCATGTATGCAGTGTGAAAACGCGCCGTGCGAACCAGTTTGCCCGGTCGGCGCAACCACGCACTCAACCGAAGGCCTGAATGACATGGTCTATAACCGCTGCGTGGGCACACGGTATTGCTCCAACAACTGCCCCTACAAGGTTCGGCGATTTAATTTCTTCCTTTTTAGCTCCATGCCCGGCACCGATTGGGACACTCCAAGCCTGAAGCTGGGTCGCAATCCTGACGTGACCGTTCGCAGCCGCGGCGTGATGGAAAAATGCACGTACTGCGTCCAGCGCATCAGCCAGGCTCGCATCGCGTCCGAAAAAGAAGATCGCGACGTCAGGGACGGAGAAATCAAGACGGCCTGCCAGCAGGTCTGTCCCACTGAAGCAATTGTGTTTGGCGACATCAATAACAAGAACAGCGCCGTGGCAAAGATCAAGAGTGGTCCGCGCAGGTATGACCTTCTGGCGGAACTGAATACGCGCCCGCGCACCACATATGTGGCCGCAGTGCGAAACCCCAATCCTAAACTAGCGTCTGGCACGGAGAAGGCATAAGAGATGGCTGCACCAGACATACTGCCGCCTAAAGGTGTAAGGCCCCCAATCATCGGGCCGGGCCAGACCTTCGGCACCATAACGGACCGCATTGCCGGGATTGTGCTCACCAGGCACACTCCGATCTTCTGGGTACTGGTTGTTGCTATTGCCGCAGCGCTTTTCGGCATGCTGCAGACTGCGGTCGGCTACCTGCTGGTTAAGGGCACTGGCATCTGGGGCATCACCATCCCTATCGGATGGGGCTTCGCCATCGTAAACTTTGTGTGGTGGATCGGTATCGGCCACGCTGGCACGCTGATCTCCGCCATTCTGTTGTTGTTTAAGCAAACCTGGCGTACCTCAATCAACCGTTTTGCCGAAGCGATGACGATTTTTGCCGTCATGCAAGCCGGCCTTTTCCCCTTGATTCACACCGGGCGGCCCTGGCTGGCGGCGTACTGGCTGTTTCCGATTCCCAATACTATGGGCGTATGGCCGCAGTTCCGCAGCCCGCTGATCTGGGACGTGTTTGCCGTATCGACATACTTCACGGTTTCATTCTTGTTCTGGGGCATTGGTCTTATTCCTGACTTCGCCACGCTGCGCGATTCCGCCAAGACTCTTGTCGTCCGCCGTATTTACGGCGCGCTGGCCATGGGCTGGCGTGGTTCCGCCAAGCACTGGAACCGCTACGAAACCGCTTACATGCTTCTGGCCGGTCTGGCCACACCGCTGGTCTTGTCCGTGCATAGCGTAGTGAGCCTGGATTTTGCATCGTCGATTGTTCCCGGCTGGCACACCACGTTCTTCCCGCCATACTTTGTGGCTGGCGCCATTTACTCCGGCTTTGCCATGGTGCTGATGCTGGCAATCCCCTTTCGCTATCTCTACGGCATGCAGGATTTCATCACCCTTCGCCATCTTCAGAACTGCGGCAAACTGATGCTGGCGACAGGCCAAATTGTGGCCTATTCCTACGGGATGGAAATGTTTATGGGTTGGTACAGCCAGGATAGATACGAACTGGCCATGGTGAGCAACCGGCTGCACGGGCCGTACTCCCACTATTACTACATGCTCATTCTCTGCAACATTCTGATACCGCAATCGCTGTGGTTTAACAGCGTGCGCTCATCGCCATGGAAGCTGTTCCTGGTCTCCGTCGTGGTGAATACCGGTATGTGGCTGGAGCGTTTCGTCATCGTCGTAATGAGCCTGCAACGCGACTACATCCCCAGCTCGTGGGGCATGTACTGGTTTACCAAGTGGGACATGATGATTTTTGTCGGCACCATGGGGTTCTTTACCTTACTCTTCTTTATCTTTATCCGGCTCATGCCGGCCATCTCCATCTTTGAAATGCGGACACTGTCTCCGCAGGCGAAGGTGAAAGAATGACATCTGGAGCTATTTACGGACTGATGGCGGAATTTGAAACACCCACCGAACTGGTGGAAGCGGCCAAGGGCGCGTATGCTGCCGGCTATCGCAAAATGGATACTTACACGCCCTACCCCCTGGAAGAGGCGGCGGAAGCGATCGGCGCGCATCACAATCGCGTTTCGCTCATCGTGCTGGTCGGCGCTATGCTGGGCATGATTGGCGGATATTCGCTGGAATACTGGGTTTCCGTAATTGCCTATCCCATCAATGCGGGCGGCAAGCCGTTCCATTCCTGGCCGTCATTTATTCCCGTGACGTTTGAATGCGCTGTGCTTGGAGCAGGAATCGCCGCGGTGTTTGGCATGCTGGCGTTGAACGGTCTGCCGCAGCCGTACCATCCGGTGTTTAATGCGCCGAATT
>DATCAX010000794.1:0-7602 GCA_036512375.1 Candidatus Angelobacter sp.
CATCGGTGCCCACAACGATATTCAGCACTACCACCCCCTGATATTTAGCCTTGCGGGCTTCTTCGGAAAACTCAGGTTCGGGCGTAAAGATAGGGCGCGGCGCGCTTACGCCGTCACCCACGTGAAAGATTCCCGGGCCAACGCCAGGACCGCCGTGTCCTGATCCGACTCCGCCGCCACTACCGCTGCCAATGCCACCGCCCACGCCCACGCCGTTTGAGGGCGTCATCAACTTGGAGAGCGGGTCGCCCAGTTGGACGTTCTGCGGAACTTTCAGGTCGGCAACCACGGTGGGCTCAATCATCAACTTGCTCGTCTGTTGTGGCAGCACGTTTGGTGGAGTGAATTGCTGCTTCGCCGCTTTCGGAGGCACACCGGTGGACGCTTTCAGTTTGCTGGCGTCACCACCGCCACCGCCGCTGGGGCCGCCTTTGCCCACCTTCATCGGAACATAAGGCGCAAGTTCCACGGAGTTTGCCGTGGTAGGCGGAATGATCTTTGCCGGAACCGCTAAATGCAGGAACCACAACATCAGCGCTAGTCCCACCGTGTGCGTGACAAATGAAAGCAGAAAATTTTCCGGGCGCTGCTGGTAAGTGCCATACCCAACTCCCAGCATTGTGGGCATAACGGAGGTATTCAAGGGCAGCTCTTTGGCGAACTTTACCACCGACTGGGGCGCCTCAGGGTCGCCGGCGGCTGGATTTTCCGGATTCGGGTTTTTGGGATCGGGCGAAGGCATAATAAAGTTTATCTGGTATAGACTCCACGCGCCTTACAAAAGTTTCACTTTGGTATTGGGGCTAAAGTCAGTGTATCTAATTCCTCCCGGTGCAACAACTTAACGGTGGAACAGGGAGCCCAAAAAGCCCTTAACCCGTCCCACAAAGCCCTTCTTTTCTTTTTGCGGCTTCAACTCAGGCTTGGGAGTATCTGCTTTCGCTTGTAAAGACACCTCAGGCTGTTTGTCTATAAGAACGACCGGATCGACCTTTTCTTGCACAAAATAAACGTTCGGTAACGAGGAAAACTGCACTTTTGCCACCGAATATGGCCGCCCCGTGGCCGGACGGGCGCTGAACACAAAAGGAGTATCAACCTGCACATGTACCTGTCCTGGCTTGTCGGGAGGCAAAGGTGAGGTAGTCTCATTGCCGGCGACGGCGACCCGCTCAGTTGGCTTTGGCGCTTCATCTCTGGGCGTCGGGCCCGGCTGGGCATCTGCCCTTATGACGGGCGCTATGGGCGGACAGCCGCATTCGCTGGTGAGCGCTGTTTTTGCGTCCAGTTTGCCGCCATGAAAGATCATGGTCTGATCAGGACTGGCCTTGTAGATACCTGTTCCCAGCAGTTCTGAGAACGTGATTTCAGACGCATTGCCGGCAAGAGGTTTCACGCATGTGTCGCCCTTTTTGGTCACTCCCAGCGCGAAATGAAAAGTTCCCGGTCCCACCAGCGTCACGTTAAAGTCGGGTGTTATCAGTACGTCCGCTGTCTGCTCGTTCAACTGGTAATCAATTTCCAGGTTGCCCGCGCCTGTAGCCAGCATGAGCCCCTGGCCACTTGTGGTCACGTTCAAACCACTATGCGGGCAAATGCGGACCTGACCGCCGCGAACAAGCTTGAGGGTTGCCGGAGCAATTCCCGCTGACAATTCAGAACCGGAGTACACGCTCATTCCCGAGCCAGCCAGCTGCAGTGAACTGGAACTGCTCGCGTCCGACGCAAACAACTCGCCCACCGCCGGCACAGTCTGCGCCAACGCCGAAGCCGTAAGCAACAGGCACGCAGCCAATCCAAGCAGCACGGTTTTTTCACGGGTTGAAGACAGAAAGATGGTCAGAACTGGCTACTCCTCAACCATGAAATCGTACCTATCGATTGCTATGGCAAGACCTTGTTCCTGCGCTGCCTTGTCCACCCTGAGGATTTTTCCGGTGCAGCGTACGCGGATTGACTCAGAAAGGGTAATTTCAGGCGGTAGCGTCATTACGAACTCAATGGGCCCGCCCGCGGAGATATCCGAATCCAGATACATGAAGACGCCGCGTGAACTGACGTCGCGCGTGTGACCGGCCAATTCCCGACTTCGGCTATCCAGAAATTCTACTGAAATCGGCAAATCGAGCGGAAACCGCCGGATATTTCTCTTGTCCGGTTGCGGTTGTGCCATTGCTGGCCTCCAGTGCTTTTGGACCCGTTGGCCCTGATTTTAGCCCAAGTAGCTGGCATGTGGATGGATATTCTGCCGAAACCTTGGTTTGAATCCGCTAACATGCGCGTAAATCGGCGGCTAATTTTTTATTCTTTGAGCTCTATAAGGCAAGGAAGTTTTGCAACAGCAATCGGCCCGACTCGGTCAGTACGCTTTCCGGATGGAACTGTACTCCTTCAATAGGGAAGTGGCGGTGGCGCAGACCCATGATCACGCGCGTGCCGTCGGCTTCGTGTGTCTCCGCGCTGATCTCCAGTTCACTGGGCAGGCCTTGTTCCGCCACGATCAGTGAATGGTAACGGGTCGCCGTCATAGGCTGCGGCGCGTTCTGGAACAGCGTCTTGCCATCATGTTGGATCTGGCTGGTTTTGCCGTGCATAAGCTGATGCGCCCGAACCACGTTGCCGCCAAAAGCTGCACCAATGGCCTGATGTCCCAGACATACACCAAGGATCGGACGCTTGCCGGCAAAATGCTTGATCAGATCAATGCTGATGCCCGCTTTCTGCGGCGTACATGGACCCGGCGAGACAACGATGTGGTCAGGCTGCATGGCTTCCACTTCCATGGGCGTGACTTGATCGTTACGCCGCACCTCAACTTTTTGACCCAGTTCTCCCAGATACTGGACCAGGTTGTAGGTAAAGGAATCGTAGTTGTCGAGAACAAATACCATGAGGGCATCCAGCTTGAAACAACAGTCTAGCGGAGAAAGTGGCAGCAGGCCAGCATCAGCCTTGTGTCTAGAGGGGCTTGCGGCTTCGTGTTAGCCTCTTCCTGATGTTGCATATCGCCAACGGAGAGTCCGTTACCGGTACCTTCCGCCAGGTCAGGTTGCCGGGAACGTATCTTGCCTGGAATGATAGCCTGCATGACGGCCCTGTCCCCCAGACTGCCACGCTGAGCGAACTCTCTGACGTTCGCGCGCAAGCTCTCGCCGGCTTCGGCTGGGGTGATTATGAAAAACTTCGGGCCGGCTTTGCCACGCGCGATCGTGCGCTCCAGGATTTTCGCAAGAACCAGGATGTTGTTCTCTGGTTCGAGCATGATGTTTACGATCAGTTGCAGCTGCTCCAGTTGCTGGATTGGTTTGAGCAGCAGGACCTGGAAGGAATCAATCTTGACCTGGTTCAAATCGATTCTTACCCCGGCGTGCGCCCTTTTTATGGCCTGGGACAACTGAGTGGTCCGCAACTGGTGCGGCTATTTCCCATGCGCAAACGCGTAACCCAGTCGCAACGAAGCATCGCCACTGAGACATGGCGCGCCTTCCGTGCCGGAGACCCCTCAGACCTGCTTGCCATCTCGCAACAAAACATTCCTGAAATGCCGTTCCTCGCGGCGGCACTGATGCGTTTTCTAGAAGAGTATCCCGGGACTACTGACGGGCTCTCGCGCACGGAGCGTCAGGTGTTGCAGGCGGCTGCTGCCGGGAAGCGCAAGAAACAGGAAATCTATATGGAGTCACGCAAGCAGGAAGAAGTGCCATGGGGCGACGCGTCAGTGTATCTGCGGCTGGCTTGGCTCGCGGCAGGAGCCAATCCCGCGCTCATTGAAGCGCCAAAGAATGAATTCACCATCACTGATGCCGGCCGTCAGCTGCTGGAAGGTAAAGCTGACTGGACCAAGCTGCAAGGCGGCATCGATCGCTGGCTGGGCGGCGTTCACCTTACCGGTGAGCAGGTGCAGTGGCGCTGGGACAACGAGAAGAAGACGCTTAAATAACAGCCAGCTTACTGGGGCAGCGTTATGGCGGCTGCGTTCTTGCGCTGCATCCGAAAGCTACACCAACTCAGCTGTTCTTATTGTTTGAAATGTGACCATGCGGGCAGCGTCTTGGCCACGTCGTTAAAGATTACTACCGCGGCAAACAAAACCAGGAATACGAACGCCGCTTGATAGACGCGCTCCTTCACTTCCTGCTTGATATCGCGTCGCATGATTGCTTCCACCAGAAGCATCAGCATCAAACCGCCATCCAGGATCGGAATTGGAAGCATGTTAAAGATGGCCAGGTTCAGGCTGATGAGTGCCATGAATTTCAGGAGTGAGGGCATGCCCATTCTGGCCGCCTGGCCGGAATAACGCATGATCCCGATCGGCCCGCTCATCTGCTTGATCGAATTCTTGTTCTGGACCAGCTTGCCCAGCACTTCAAAGAGCAGCAGGGAATTACTCTTGCATTCTTCAAATGAAGTTTGTACGGCTGTCCGGAAGGGAAGTTTTTCCACTTGTTCCATGCTCACGCCGATGCGGTATCTCTTCTCAGTGGAATCAGGTGAGCCCACCAGTTGGCCGGGAATGGCAAGCGTAATGTTCTTGCGGTCACGAAGAATGGTCAACTGCACCGGATTTTCCTTGGCTTCCTGAAGCGGCTTCAGCAGGTCATCCACGGAATGGATGGATTTGCCATTGACGGAAACCAGAACGTCACCGCTCTGGATGTGCGCCTTGTCAGCCGGCAACCCCGGCTCAATCATGCCCACCACTTCTGGCGGGTCCAGGCCAACATCGCCTTCGTGTTCCTTGCCGGAGGATTGTGGCACCAGCATCACGTCCATCACTTGCCCGCCCCGCTGAACCTTGATCGGAACTTGCTGGTTGGGGTTGATGCTGACCCTAATCAAGAACTGCTCCCATGAGGGATTATCAATGCCCTGGACGTTGACGATCCTGTCGCCTACCTGCAAACCGGCTTTTTCCGCAGGGGAGTTGGGCGTAACAGACACCACATCCACCGGGCTTTTGCTGAAAGCAAAGTACTCGTGATGAAACGTGTACAGGACGGAGAGCACCACGAAGGCCAGGATGATGTTCATCGCCGGGCCGGCTATCGCAACCAGAAAACGCTGCCAGCGCGGATGGCTCATGAACTCGCCAGGATCGCCGGTCCGCGCCTCCATGGGGTTTTCTCCGGCCATTTTTACGTAGCCGCCCAGAGGCAGAAGGCTTATGCGGTAATCAGTATCACCACGGCGGAACCCGATGAGGCGCTTGCCAAAGCCAAGGCTGAAAACCTCAACCCGAACTTTGAACAGCTTGGCTACGGCATAGTGGCCGAACTCATGGACAAACACCAGAATGCCCAAAACAAAGATAAAAGCAACGATACTGAGTGGTAATAACTGCATATGAAGGTAGATTCAATAATTGTAACTTTAAAGCGCCGCAGCCCGCTACCCGGCCACATGGCGCGGTAATTGCTCCTGCGCAAGGCTCCGGGCCTCCGCGTCGATGGCAAGTACCTCTTCTATAGATTCAGGATGGCGGTCCGGCGTTTCATTCATTGTGCGCTCCACCACTCTAGAAATATCGGTAAAACCGATCTCCCGCTTAAGGAAAGCCGCCACCGCGATCTCGTCGGCGGAATTCAGGGCAATTGTTTTGGATCCCCCGGCGGCCGCGGCTTCATAGGCTAGGCGCAGGCAAGGGAACTTGTCCGGGTCCGGCGGCGCAAAATCCAGCCGTTTCAGGTCCAGCACATTGAAGCGCAGATCAGACGCGATGCGCTCCGGATAGGTCAGCGCGTAGAGAATGGGCAGGCGCATGTCCGTGACCGAGAGTTGCGCCAGAATGCTGCCGTCATTGAACTCAACCAGAGAGTGAATAGTCGACTGTGGATGAACGATGACTTTGACGCGCTCCGGCGGCATGTCAAACAGCCGGCAGGCTTCAATAACTTCAAATCCCTTGTTCATCAGCGTGGCCGAATCAATCGTGATGCGCTGCCCCATCTTCCACGTGGGGTGGTTGAGCGCCTGCTCCACCGTGATTTTTTCGAACTCCGATTTCGGCGTGTTCAGGAATGGCCCGCCGCTCGCGGTAAGCCAGACACGCTCGACTTCGTTCATACGTCCGCCGCGCATGCACTGGTGCACGGCGTTGTGTTCGCTATCGATCGGCAGCAGCGGCTTGCCCTGTTTGCGCGCTTCGGCGGTGATTAACTCTCCCGCGGCCACCAGGCATTCCTTGTTGGCCAGTCCAACTTCTTTGCCCGCCCTTACAGCTTCATACGTGGCTTTCAGCCCGGCCACACCAACGATCGCGCTCACCACAAAATCAACTTCCGGATGCGTGGCCACACGCACTGTGCCGGCCTGTCCGTGGACGATTTCAATCCCGCCCAGACCCTCAGCTGCTAGTTGCTTGCGAACTTTTTCCGCGTCCTGCTCTGACGCAAGCGAGAGAACCCTGGGCTTCCAGCGGCGTGCGTCGGTCAACGCGGCTTCGGTGTTCGAGCCCGCGGCCATGGTCAGCAACTGGAATCGCTCAGGATTATTTTCAATCACATTGAGCGTACTGCGGCCAATGGAGCCGGTAGACCCGAGGATGGCAATGCGTTTCATGGTTGATGTCTGAGCGCAATATATAGAGCGGGGTAGAAAAACCATAATACCGGAGCCGCGAACAGCATCGCGTCGATCCGATCGAGCAAACCGCCATGGCCCGGGAGCAATGTTCCAGAATCCTTCACGTTTGCACCGCGTTTGAAGGCCGATTCCGCCAGGTCACCCAACTGAGCAGCAATGTTGACCAGGAAACCAAATGCCGCCGCGAGCCGCCAGTCAGGCGCATACAGCCGAATGTCAGTAAAGAGCAGACTTTCCGAAGTCAGGAGGTGAAATCTCACCAATGCAGTGCCAAGGGAGTGTATGTAATGAAAGAGGAAAACCGAAACCAGAATTGCTCCTGCCGTCGAAGCGATGGCTCCTTCCCAGGTCTTTTTAGGGCTGATGGTCTGCGCCAGCTTATGTTTTCCGAAAGAGCGTCCAATGTAATAGGCAAAAATGTCCCCGGCCCATACCACGATAAGAAAGACAAATACCGTAACGCGGCCATTCTCAAAATGGCCGATCGTTGAGATCGCTCCCAAAGTTGAGGCCACATAAATGAATCCGAAATAAGAAAATGCAGCCGCCGGCAAAACATCTCGCACTTGCCACAGAAACATCCCAAGAACTACTAGGACCAGAGGGAGCACCCGGACACCTGTTGCGTCAGTTGCCCATCGCTCAAACGCTCTACCCAAATTTTCTATACCAAATGCATTGATTCCATAAAGGCATTGGCCCAGAAAATAAAGGCCAATCGCCACCTCAATAACGTAGGCGTGCAGTTTTTGCTGATAGTGGAACGCTATACCGAAATATTCATGCACGGCAAGCACGGCGACCAACCCAATAAACGCACTATAAAGCCAGTTCGGAGCCTTGAACAAAATCAGCAGCACCACGGGTATGAGCACTACCGCGGTCAGAACTCTCTTCATTTAATTGGAACTGCCGGGAGGAGGTTCGTTCAGGCCGCCATAACGCCGCTCACGTGACTGAAATTCCTTGACGGCTTCCAGCAGATGCAGGCCGCTGAAGTCAGGCCACAGCGTTTTT